>NZ_LMHO01000002.1:0-221427 GCF_001428185.1 Mesorhizobium sp. Root695
ACATCGGCCACCTCGTCGAAACCATCGAGGCAGCCGAATGCAAGAACTACTTCCAAAACGCAGGCTATGCTTCCGTCAAAACGTGAAAGGCTCTAGGGTACCGCCTTGGCCGACGCGGGACCCGGCCCCCCGCCCAACCTAACCCCAGCGTCGGCCATCGATAGAGGTGCCTCGATTGGCGGGCCATGCGAACGGCACGCTTGATGCCGAGAGACGAAATCGCCTGATGCCAAAAGACAGATTCGAGTGCATGCAGGAAGCGCCTGGCAGCTGGATTGTGTGGGACCATACGGGTGGAGCGCCGGCAGGGCTCGGCGGCGTCGAGTTGCGAGGCCAGGACAAGCACCGGGCCGAAATCGCGCGCGACATCCTCAGGCGGATCTTTCGGACCGGCCGGGATGTCGACGCAGCGGAGAGCGATTCTTCGGACGCATGAGGCGCAACCAACTGCGTGGCCCGGCGGGACCTCCGTCACCCCGCGCCGGGTTAGCCGAATTCAACCCAACTTCACTTTCGGCTCGCGTGCCCACCAACGCAGTTCGCCGAGCCTTGTGACAAAGCCAGCAATGTCCTTGACTGACTCAAGCGGGATAACCGCCTCGTCCTCTGCAATTCCGGCCTTGGACAACAAAGCTGCGGCAGCCTCGACGAAGCCGATGAACTTGCAATGGGCGAAGGCATCCGCAACGAAGTCGCGGGCGGTCGATTCCTTCAGGAGCTCCGCCATTGCAGGTTTTGCCGGCAGGAGTGCCACGGCGTCGTAGAGAACCGAAGGTGCGCCTGATATCATCTGCTGGGCGTCGATCCAGCTGCCGTCGCTGGCCTTGGCGCCGCCGACCTTCGGCGCGATGATCTCGAAGCTTGCGCCGGCCTTTGTCAGCGACTGCTTCAGCGCATTCAGCAAGGCCGCATCGGTTCCGTCGGTCACCAGAATCCCGAGCTTGCGGCCCTCGAACCGGCCGGGGCCGTTCTTGAGGATGCTGAGCGCGTCCGACACGGGGAGATCCCGGCGTGTCGGCACCGCTGCGCCAGCAGGCTTCGGCATTGCCTTCAGACCGAGTGCATCCGCCACCTTGCCGGCCAATCCGTCATCGATGTTCAAAAGATGCGAGACGATGCGCTCGCGAATGACCGGGGTCTGCACCTTGCTCAGCTCAAAGGTCAGCGCAGAAGCGATGTGCGCCTGCTCCACCGGCTGCTGGCTGATGTAGAACTGGCGTGCCTGGCTATAGTGATCGGCAAAGGTTTCCGAGCGCAACCGGGCCTTCGGTCCGGCTTCGACTTCGGCGAAGGACCGGAACCCCTTGGCCGGAGATTCACGCGGACCTTCGTCCCATGAATTCGGCTGGTAGTTGGCGCGGCCGACCGGGTTGCGCATCGCCATGTGTCCGTCCTGCTGGAAATTGTGGAAGGGACATTTGGGCGCGTTGATCGGAAGGTGGGTGAAGTTGGTGCTGCCCAGCCGTTTGATCTGCGTGTCGAGGTAGGAGAAGTTCCGACCCTGCAGCAGCGGATCGTTGGAGAAGTCGACGCCGGGCGGCACGTTCTGCGTCATGAATGCGACCTGCTCGGTTTCGGCGAAGAAATTGTCGGGCATGCGATCGAGTACCAGGCGGCCGACCGCTATCGGCGGCAGAACCTCTTCGGGGATGATCTTGGTGGGATCGAGGATGTCGAAGTCGAAGCTGTCGGCGAAGGCCTGATCGAAGAGCTGAAGCTGCAGTTCCCATTCGGGGAAATTGCCGGCATGGACCGCGTCCCAGAGGTCGCGGCGATGGAAGTCGGGGTCGGCGCCGTTGATCTTGACCGCTTCGTTCCAGGCCACGGACTGCAGACCGAGCTTCGGCTTCCAGAGGAATTTCACGAAGGTCGATTCATCGTTGGCGTTGAGCAGCCGGAACGTATGAACGCCGAACCCTTCCATGAAGCGCAGGGAGCGCGGGATGGCCCGGTCGGACATCGCCCACATGACCATGTGCATGCTTTCAGGCGTTAGCGAAATGAAGTCCCAGAAATTGTCATGCGCGGTCTGCGCCTGGGGGAAATCGCTGTCAGGCTCGGCCTTGGCGGCGTGGATCAGGTCGGGAAACTTGATCGCATCCTGGATGAAGAACACCGGCATGTTGTTGCCGACAATGTCCCAGTTGCCTTCCTGCGTGTAGAGCTTGACGGCGAAGCCGCGTACATCGCGCGCAAGGTCTGCGGAGCCCTTGTTGCCGGCAACGGTCGAGAAGCGCACGAAAGCAGGTGTCTTTTCGCCGGCGCGCTGGAAGATGTCGGCACGCGTGTATTTGGCCAGCGATTCATAGGTTTCGAAATAGCCGTGGGCGCCATAGCCGCGGGCATGGACGACACGCTCGGGAATGCGCTCGTGATCGAAATGGAAAATCTTTTCGCGGAAGTGAAAGTCTTCGAGGACCGTCGGCCCACGGGCGCCGATCTTGAGCGAGTTCTGGTCGTCGGAGACCGGTCCGCCCTGTGCGGTGGTCAGCACCGGCGTCGAGCCGAATGATGTCTGGTGCAGTTCGCCACCTGCGCCGCGCTCGAGTTTCTGATCGTGGATGGTGGCGTCCGTTGCCGTCGATTTTGATGCTTGCTTCGCCATGACAGGAAATCCCCAGGGTCAACGCGCGGGCTGCGCTGGTCCTCAATCTCCCGGATGACGATATGTTCCCTGCCGATTGCAAGCCGGAAATGAAGAAGGCCGCCGGTTCGCGCGGCGGCCTTTATTTGCTTCAAAGAGCGAGGAAACCTTCAGAGGTTCTTGTTGATCGCCGCAGCCGTCTTGTTGGTGGCGTCCTTGACGGCGGACTTGGCGTCGCCAACAGCCTTCTGGACCTTGCCCTTGGCTTCCTGCGCAGCGCCCTCGGCCCGCAGACGATCATTGCCGACGGCCTTGCCGACGCCTTCCTTGGCTTTGCCGACCGCCTGATTGGCGAGGCCCGAAGCCTTGTCGCTGGTGCTTCCCATGGAATTTACCTTTCGCGGGTTGTTGCCTGACCGGCGACAACCAACGTCGCTTTGTTTGGAAAGTTCCGCCTGTCGCGTGAGGACACAAAACGAAAAGGCCCGCCACCGACGCTAATCGTGACGGGCCTTCTGGCGTAGGCCGGGCGTCCCGTGCGCCAGTTCGAGCGAGCCTTCAATGCTGCAAATGCGGTTGCTCCGCACTCATGTATTACAATTATGTTCGCATCCATGCCACGTTGCACATGACCCCTGCGACGGCCGCTGGCGTTACCGGCAAGCTTTGGAGATCGACGATCGTCGCGCTGATCGAAGTTGTTCGCGGCTCTTATCAGCGTTTTGATTATCATTCGCTAATATGATATAATTGAAGTCCGAGAGGCTAGCTCCATGAGGCAGTTGCTAGGACACATTGCATTGGCGTGCCTTGTGCTGCCCGGCGATGCAGACGCCCATGATTGGTATACGGGCAGGACTGATCCCGTTCTTCGCTACGACTGCTGCGGAAACAAGGATTGCCACCCGATCGATTCCAACAACGTCAGGATGACTAAAGACGGCTATTTTGTCCGGATGCCGCGCCCGGCTTACTTGAATGAGCCCCAGGAAGCGGAGTGGTTTATCCCTAGAGAGCGTGTCCAGACGTCGCCTGATGATCGATACCATATCTGCGAGCGCTTGATGACGTTTTACCGGACGATCATTCCTCACTTGAAGTTCCAGGCCTATTACAGGTTCAGGTGGACGTGCTTCTTCGCGCCGATGGGCACTGGTTCAATCCAGTCGGAATGAACGTTCCGCTGCAAATTTTCAAACTGACCCACCACCACCCTAAAATGAAAGAACCCCGCCGGCCGGAGCCTGACGGGGCATTTGATTGGAGCGGATCGAATGGGAGACGATCCGGGAGAAGAACGCAAAGGCCACACAAAGGTTCCACACGGTGCCGACGCGCGTCGCGGGGAATGCCCTGTGGCGGCGTCAGCCTGACGGACCTATCGGGCCCGAGGACGGGATTCCCTGCGCCGTCACCACCGACAGCTTCTGCGGTTTGACCAGCACCGGCTTTTCATAGGTCTTCTTCATGGCTTGCCTCTCCGTAGAGTTCGATTACAGCAGCGTCGTCGCCGGCCGCGCTCTTGTCAAGCCGAGGCGGTCAAGGCTGGCCAACCGGACAGGGACGAAAACCTGGCTCAGTTCCTGTCGGCGGGCTTGGAGCGCATGCGCGAAACCGTCTCGCGCTCGGCGCGCTTGGAGCGCAGCGGGGGCAGGCCGCGGTCGATCAGGTCCATGTCCTCCAGCACCATGTCACCCATGCGCTTGAAGGCGATGTCGAGGGCGCCGGCGCGGTGGGCCGAGCGCAGGAAGCCGGGCAGGGCGCGCACGGGATGGTCCGCCGCCAGCGGCTCCTCCGGGAAGACGTCGCTGGCAGCGACAATGTGGCCGCTCTTCACTGCCGCCATCAGGGCCGGGAAGTCCACCACGCCGGCGCGGCTGAGCAGGATGAAGGCGGCGCCCTTGCGCATGCTGGCGAAGGCATCCGCGCCGAGAAAACCCTGGTTCTCAGAGGTTACCGAGGCGACGACGAAGATGAAGTCGCTGGTCGACAGCACTTCTTCCAGCGAGGACGGCTCTACGCCAAAGTCGATGAGGATCGACGGCGGCAGCCAGGGATCGAAGACTTTTGTGCTGACACGGAACCCCGACAGCAGCCGGTTCAGCGCGCGGCCGAGATCGCCGAAGCCGATGATGCCGACATCGGCGCCTGAAAGCAGCCGCGCCGTCTGGTTGCCGTCGCCGCCCCACAGCTCCTTGCCGTTCCGGAAGGCGAGGTCGGCGTCGACGATGTTGCGGGCGAGGTTGAGCGCCATCGCAAGGCCAAGCTCGGCCACCGGCTCGGCGAACACGAGGCCGGTGGTGACGACATGTATGCCGCGCGAGAACAGCGTCTCGTAGGGCATGTTGTTGATGAGGTTGGTCTCGACATTGAAGACGCAGCGCAGCGCCTTCATCTGGTCGAGCGTTTCGGGCGATATCGGCGGCTGGCCGATAATGTAGCGGGCTTGCGCCAGCACGTCGGCCGGCAGTCTTGCTACCCCGTCGGCGGTGGTCTCGACGATGCGGTATTTCGACCTGAGGCGCGCCAGTTGCGGCGATGTGAAGATGAGGCCGAGCGTGCGTGGTTCCGGTGCGCTGATGACCAGTGGCAAATCCTTGTTTGACATGATGGTTCCTCCCGATACGATCCGGATCGCGCTTTCTGGGAGGTAAATTACCTCCGATAAAACGATTTACAATCACGAAAAATCGATTTATCCATTTCTCCAGCGGCCGATAAATGCTGACGTTCGTGCCTCGGAGGAGGGACCAATGGCGCATCGGCAAGGCCAGCAGCGGCGTGCCTCAATCCACGACGTGGCAAGCCATGCCGGCGTGTCCGCCGCCACCGTTTCCAAGGTCATGGCCGGCGTCACCACGGTCAAGCCCGAAAATGCGCAGCGTGTCTTCGATGCCGTCGAGCTGTTGGGCTACCGCGTCGATCCGCTGGCGTCCGACATGCGCAGGGCCAAGCGCCGCATCATCGGCGCCATCGTGCCCGAGTTCGAGAGCGAGTTCTTCGGCCAGATGGTCACCCAGCTCGAAAGCCTGGCCGAGCAGCGCGGCTACACGCTGGTGGCGGCATCGAGCCGTGAATCCGAAGCGCGTGAAACGGAAATCCTTGCCCGCATGCATGACTGGCGGGTGGCCGGCGTGGTGCTGGCGCCGGTGCGCAACGAGCACGGACCGGCGGCCGCATTCATGAAGGTCAACGGCATGACCGGCGTGCTGATCGACCGCGTGTTGTCCGACGATGCCTTCGACACAGTGTCGGCCGACAGCGCGGCGGCCAGTGCCGAAGTGGCGCGCGAACTGCTCGGCAAGGGTCACCGCCACATCCTGGTCGTCGGTCTTGGCGAACAGGCGGCGACGATACGCGCTCGCCTCGATGGCTTTCGCAGCACCGCGCTCAAGCTGGCGCCGGATGTCCGTATCGACGTTGTGCTCGCCGAAACCGATGTCGAGCCGCTCAGGGCGCAATTGCGCGACTACTTTGCGAAGGGAGAGCGGCCGACAGCGGTCTATTCGCTGTTCCTCAAGGGTACGCTGGTGGCACTCTCCGAATTCCGCCGGCGCGGCTGGCACTGCCCCAACGACATTTCGCTGGTCGGCTTCGACGATGCCGAATGGATGCAGGTGACATGGCCGGCCATCGCCGCCGTGGTGCAGCCGGTGCGCCAGATCGCCGGCCACGCCATGGAGGCCTTGTTTGCCAGGATCGAAGGCGGGGAGGGGCCGCCGATCGCGCGGCTCGAGCCTTGCAAGGTTCTGATGCGGGAATCCGTTGGCTCGCCAGGCAACGGCTCGCTTTAAGGGGGAGGCTCCGGCACGTGACATCAACCGGAGGAAAGATGAAATGACGCCGTTCGCTCAGAAGATAGATCGATTTACTTTGGCTTTGGGCTTCGCGATGGCGTTCCCGGCGCACGAACACAGAGAGACCCGATGAATCTTTTTGGATTGCACACGTTCGCCCTTGCCCCGGTCTGGGATCTCGATCTGATCGAGCCGCAGATGGAGCGGTTGAAGGGGCTGGGCATCGGCCTGCTGGAGATTCCGCTGCTGCGCCCCGAGGAGATCGACACCAGGCGCACGCGCGCCTTTGCCGAACGTTGGAATGTCGCGCTTATTCCGTCGCTTGGCCTGCCTGCTTCACTCGACGTGGTGGCGCGGCCGGACGAGGCGCTGGCTTTCCTCGAACCGGCCTTCGGCGTGTGCGAGGCAGTGGGCAGCGAGGCGCTCGGCGGCGTCACCTATGGCACGATCGGCAAGACCTCGGGCCGTGAGAGGACGGCGGAGGAAATCGACGGCATATGCCGTTTTCTCGAGTGCGCCGCGAAGGCGGCCAAGGTGCATGGGCTGAAGCTCGGCATCGAGCCCTGCAACCGCTACGAGACGCATCTGATCAACCGCGGCATCGACGCGGCCAAAGTCATCGAGCGCGTCGGCGCCGACAACATCTTCATCCATCTCGACACCTATCACATGCATATCGAGGAGGAGAGTTTTGAAGCCGGCTTCCGCGCCGCCGCACCCTATCTTGGCTACGTCCATGTCTCCGAAGCCAATCGCGGCGTGCCGGGGCGCGGCATGCTCAACTGGGCGGCCTGCATGAAGGCGATATCGGACATCGGCTATAGCGGCGCCATCACGCTGGAAAGCATGAACCATGTCGATGTCGACATCGCCGGCGGGCTCGCGGTGTGGCGGCCGGTGGCGGAGAACCCCGATGATGTCATTGCGGTTGGTCTGCCGTTCCTGCGCGAGGAGGCGAGGAAGGCGGGATTGACGCTGGGGTGAGGGCCCCATGGGGCCGTCACATGTGCCAGCGATGCAACAGTGCAGAATCGTTCGATCGAGGCCCCAAAGAAACGATGTAAGAACCAGTAACGGCACAATTGACACGGGGCATGGAATTGGTTCTTTTGACGTCGTATCCAACGTGGAGGGCACTTTGCGGTGAAGAAATACGAGAAGCCAACTTTGCAGAAGCGCGACAGGCTTTCGGGTGTAACGGCCCAGACTGCTTCCTCGACACCTCCGACGCCGCAGTGAGCGGTTGGCGTCTGACGCATTCGCAGGATAAGGGCAATCAATAGGGCGCGATTGGCTGATCGCGCCCTATTGCATGTTGGCCACGGGCGCCTGCCGCTGTCCCAGATGCCGCATCTTGCGGCCGATGATCATCAGCCGGCGCGCCGTGTTGTTGCGCAGGCGCCGTACGCGCCATTCCAGCCCGGTTTCGATGGTGATCGACTTGGCGTAATAGCTCACACGCATGCCGTCCTCATCGGTCGCTACCTTGACCGGGTCGTCGTAGAAGGCGCTGATCTTGTCAGCTGCCATGCCTGGTGTTTCCAGCCAGCTCGGAATGTGAATCGAATGGAGCTGGTCAACATCGGTCATCACCCGCCCGATGCCGACGCCCGGCGTCGGACACGTCGTGCAGAAAGCGTCGCCGATGAAGACGACCCCATCGCGGCGATGACCTTGCGTCGTGCTCAGACTGACCTGCCTGACCTCGACGGGACTTGCCACTGCGAAGTTGCCACATTGCGCTGATATTTCGGGCATCAACTCGCAAAGCATCTTTTGCGGATCCTGGCGAAATGCCCGCGTCCACGGTTCGGCCACGGTGCGATAGACGAACATGTTCGCCCGCATCTTGTCGCCGAGAGGAAAGATGCTGATGTAGGCGACACGGTCGGCGGCCCGCCTGCCGTAGCAGGTGAGAGACTGAGAGCCGAATTCACGCGGCGAGATGGCGAGGTCGAATCCCATCGACAGCGAATGCGCCTTCGATTGTTCGACACGCTCGACCCCGACGGCGCGCCGCAGCGCTTCGCCGTGGCCGGTGGCCACCACCAGCAGGCGGGCATTGATGACGGAACCGTCGGCCAGCACAAGCCGCTGCCGGTCCGGTCCGGTCGAGACCTCTGTTACCTTGCCGACCGTCAGCGGCACTTGCGGCGGCAAGGCATCGCGCAGGCCATTGATCAGCGCGCCATAGGAAAATGTGAATTCCGATTTCTTCTCATGCGCGAATAGCTGGCCGAGGCGGAAGACATGAGTGTCGGTTGTCGAGGTGACGAGACGCTTGACCGTCGCGTCGAGGCCGAGTTTTTCGAACAGCAGCATCTGATCCATGCCGATCTTCTCGGCCCGGAACTCGTCGTGATGGATGCGGTGCGGATCGATCAGCGCAACCTTGCGCCCGGCTTGTCCCAACACCGTTGCCAAGGTGGTGCCGGCCATTCCGGCACCAACGATCGCCACTTCGACTTCGGTTTGGCCAGCCTCTGCGGTACTCATTTTGCTGCCCTTTCTTGTAGCAACTTCTGGTAGCAACTTCCCAAGTGCAACTACGGTAAAAGATATCTCCCGGACCCAAATCAACCTCAAGAAACCGGAACACGTGTCTGGTAGTAAACAATGTTTAGGTTAATCGCGGACCCGTCGTTTCCAGCGCGGTGCAATCGCCGAGCCATCGATGAATTCAAAACCGCCTGCCTCGTTGAGTGTGTGAAGTTTGCGCCCACTCCATAGCGCACCCGGATTTAAGATGGTTTCAACGACCTGCTCCATGCCGATCAAATCAAGGTGAGAAATGCGTGCAATGCCGAGAGCCGCGCCATAGCTCCTGCGGCAGTCCTGCACCGGGCGCAGCAGGTCGTTGCCGCGCTGGACCATGCGGCCCGCCGGCCGCGCCGAGGCAATGTCGATCAGCACGGGATTGTTCGGATGCGGCATCCAGGGGCCGCGAAAATCCGGCGCAGACCACAGATGCAGCGTGTCGGAGAAGGCGCCGCCGCCATCCCGGATGGTGGCGAACAGCCACCACAAGCCGCCATGTTCGACCAGGGTGGCGTCGCTGGCGACGACGCCGGACAGAAGCGTCGCCTCCTTGACCCATCCGCCAGGAAAGGCGGTGGCCCGGTAGAGATCGACCGTGCCGTTGGCGCAGCTCTCCGGCACCATCCAGACCTCGCCGTCGCGCTCGAAGACGAAGGGGTAGGAGAGATGGTAGGGCAGGTCCAGCACCGGCTCAGGTCGGCCGAGCGGGCCAGACGGGCCGAAGGGCACCGCGGAGATGATGGCCCGGCCCAGCCGATGGATATAGTCCTCGACGAACAGGGTCAGCTGACCCTGATAAAGAATCGGGAACGGATCGGCGTAGAAGCGGCTGCCATCGTCCGGCAGCTCTTGCCAGCCCGATGCCGGATGCGCGCGCAGGTCGAACAGATCTCGGCCCCCGGTTTGCCGCCAGCCGACCTTCCAGTGCGGCGCGTTGTAGCAAAGATGGTAGATCTTCTGGACGATCCGCCGCGCCAGCGCCTTGCCGGCTCTGACGCCAAGCTTGCCAGCCGAGGGCAACAGCGGCGGGGCACCTGCCTGCGCCGGCTCGGGCAGATCGGGCACGGACTTGGCCGCGCCTGACAGGGCAGCTATGATCAGACTTGCCGTGCGCGCCAGCATGTCCTGGAAGGACGCGAGCGCGATGCCGCCATATTCGGTTCCCAGGCGCCCGGCGGCAATCGCGACACCGTTCTCCTCGATGCGGGCAAGCGGTGTGCGGCCGGCGAGGATCAGGGCCAGCAAGGCCGTTTCCCCACTTGTGCCATCATAGGTGACGCGCCAGACCCGCGTGCCTTCCAGCCTGACATCGCCGCAGAGGTCGATCACCAGGTCGGGCGAAGCAGGGGACTGTGTCCTGTAGGGAGCGAGCGTGGAAAGTGGCACACGCTTCGCCAGCCCATCATGGGACAGGCCGTGTATCGCCGTTTCGAGTTGAAACAGGGCCGCGGCGCTGCGCGGGATGCCGCCGCCCGCGGGCCTGGTATCGACGGACAGCTCGACATCGCCAAGCGCGGCGAGGCGTTCCAGCAGCGCGACATGGAAGGCACGCACGCAGTCGCCGTCCAGGCGCAGGCTTATCCGCATGTTGGAGACCCGAAATGGCGGTATCCGGCCTTGCCGGTCCGGTCGAATTGTAGCCCCATCCGCATACCTCTCCGCTCGCTGTGCACCCAGCACCTCGGTATGTATATTTTTAAGCAAACCGCGTGCCAAAATTCACATGACTTCCCAACATAATTAACAATCTTTTAACAGTTGGAGGAATAGCTAGGTTAGTGCCGCAATCTGATCTTGCCGGCATATGGGGTATTGTCGGAGGCAGCCATGCAATCATCTCTGCCCATGGTTCCTCAGCAACATTCCCCGGATGCGGGACCAGCGGGATCATACGCGGCCTCGACGGTCGAACTGGGCGACCTAAAGCGCATCCTGGTGCGCCGCCGGTTCTGGATCTTCGGCACCGTCGCGCTGCTGACGCTGGTCACCTTGCTCTACGGTCTCTTCACGCCCGCTCTCTACAGCTCGGCGGCGGAAATCCTTATCGATCCGCAGGACCTGCAGGTGGTCACCAACGACGTCAATCCCAGCCGCATCTCACCCGACGGCGGCATCACGCAGGTCGAAAGCCAGGTCAGCGTGGTCCAGTCGACGGGCGTGCTGATGCGCGCGATCGCGGCGACAAACCTGACGCAGGATCCGGAATTCAACGGGCAGGGCTTGCTCTCGCGCCTGCTCGGTTCGGCATCGGCAGGAGGCGACAGGTCGGCACAGACGCTCGATGCGCTCCGCCGACGCCTAGCGGTGAAGCGGGCCGACAAGGTCCTGGTCCTTGACGTCATCGTCACTGCCAAGAGCGCCGACAAGGCCGCCCTTCTGGCCAATGCGATCGCCCAGGCCTATCTGGTCGACCAGGCGAGCGCGCGAGCGCAAATGGCCAAGGACGCTTCGGAGTCCATCACAGCGCGGCTGGACGAACAGCGCAAGCGCGTCCAGCAAGCCGAGAATGCCGTCGAGGCCTACAAGTCGGCCAACAACATGGTGATGGCGGCGGGCAACCTGGTCAGCGACCAGGAACTGACCGAGCTCAACACGCAGCTTTCGGCGGCGCAGAGCCGCACCGCGGCGCTTAAGGCGCAGGTCGACCAGATGCGCCGGCAGAGCGGCACGGCGGACGCAACCTCGGAAGCGATGCGCTCGGCGGTAATCTCGAGCCTGCGGGCACAGGAGGCTACGCTGGTCGACCAGGTCTCGCAGCTCGGCACGGAGCTGGGGCCGCGTCATCCCTCGCTGATCGCCGCCCAACAGCAGCTGCGCGACACGCGCCAGCTGATCGCGCGCGAACTCGGCCGCATCGCCACCGCCACCGAGACCGACTATGAACGGGCGCTCGCCAACCAGCAGGCGCTGGAAGCCAAGGTCGCGGGTATGAAGAGCAAGTCGCTCGACACCGACCAGGCCTCCGTGCGGCTGCGCGAACTGCAGCGCGATCTCGAGGCTCTGCGCTCCGTCTACGCGAACTATCTCCAGCGCGCCCAGGAGACGCGCGAGCAGATCAATGTCGACAGCACCAATGCGCGCATCATCTCCAACGCCATGCCGGCCCTGAAGAAGAGTTGGCCGCCTTTGTCGCTGCTGCTCGTCGGCGCGATCTTCGGCGGGCTGGGGCTCGGCACCGGCCTGGCGCTAATCGCCGAATATGCCTCGCCCACGGTGCTTTCCAGCGCCCAGATGCAATCGGCCATCAAGGCGCCGGTGCTGGGCGTGGTCCCGGCAAAGTCAGGCACTGGCCGGCGCTGGTGGCCTTTCGGCGGGAGTGCGGCCGCTGCGGCCAGCCAGAAAACCGACGCCGTCGTCGGCCTTGCGCTGAGGCGGATGTTCAGTTCGGGCCAGCGGCCGCCGGACTGGCCGCTGGTGCCGTCCATCCTGGTGACATCGTCTCCGGGCGAGGGCGCGCAGCGCAGTCGGGTGGCACGGTTGCTGGCCAATACTGCGGCGTCCAGGGGCAGCCGGGTGCTGTTCATAGATGCCAATGTCAGCGGTGGCGGTCAGAAGGAGGCGCAGCCGGGAATCCTCGACGTGCTGCGCGGCGAGTATGCGTTCGAGGCCGTCAGCCACTACGCGGCCGGCAGCAACGTCGCGCTGCTGGGCAGGGGCCGCTCAAAGGCGGTCTTCCAGGAAGCGCATGGCATCTACTTCGCCCAGCACATGCTGGCCCAGGCCAGCCGGAGCTTCGAGCTCGTTGTCATCGACGGCGGCGCGCTGGCCGACAATCTCAATGCTTCGCCTCTGGTTGCCATGGTCGACGAGATCCTGCTCGTCGCCACGCTGAACGCCACGCCGATGCGCGACGTCAACGCGACCTCGCAGGCCGTTTCCGTCATGGGGCGGCTGCCGACAGGCGCCATGCTGGTCGACGAGGCGGCCTGATATGGCAGCCAGCTGGAGCGGAAGCGCTTCGAACTATGGTGCTGCCGCGCCCCGCGCCGGCACGTCGGTCGATGCGCTGACGCGCTTCGGACTGATCGTGGCGGTGGCGGTTCTGTTCAGCGTCTCCGGCGGCATGCTGTGGCTGGTGGGCTACAATTACGACGGCCTGTTCGGCAACCCGGCGACCAAGATCCACCCGTCCACCTATCTCATCGTGCTGCTGCTTGCCTGGCGCTCCTGCACCTTCGGCAATCCGGTCGGCTATCTCGTGCATGTCGCCGACAGGCGGCCGGCCAGCGCATTGATGGCCGCCATCTCGATCGTGCTGCTGTTCGTCGTCATTGCCAGGCAGCGTCCCGGCATGGCCGGCATGATCGATACGTTCGTGGCCGCGGCACTTGTGGTGCTGATGCTCAGCGAGGACGACGAACGGACATTCGCCGGGCTGCAGACTGTCGTTCATATGGTCATGACGGCGAATGCGCTGCTTGCACTTTTCGAGTTCGCCACCAAGACGCTTATTTTCCCCTATCGCCTCGACGGGGTGGCGTTTACCACCGATCTGCGCTCGAGCGCGCTGCAGGGGCATCCGCTTGCCAATGCCATGGCGACAGCGATCTACGTGCTTGCCCTGCTCTCCGGTGCCAGATCCCTGTCGATGCCTGTGCGGATAGGGTTGATCGGCCTGCAATGTGCCGCACTCGTCGCCTTCGGCGGCCGCACGGCGATGGTGACGACGATCGTGCTCGGCAGCTGCTATCTGCTTTTTCAGGGCATCACCAAATTGCGCCAGGGCCGCGTCAACCTGCTGGGTGCAGCACTCGGCTTCATGCTTGCCGCGCTGCTGCCGGTCGTCATCGTCGTGGCGGCATATTATGGCTTTTTCGACGCGCTGCTGGAGCGCTTCGTGTCGGACAGCGGCAGCGCCAATGCCCGCGTCGAAATGTTCGAGCTCTTCAAGTACCTGGAACTGCGCGATCTGATCGTTGGACCGGATGTCGACCTGGTCGACAGCCTGCGCCGTATCAACGGTCTCGAACAGGGCATCGAGAACCCGATCATCCGCACCATCGTCTATCAGGGCGCCTTCTTCACCCTTTTGCTGACGTTTGGTTTCGTGCTGTTCCTGTTTGAGGTGGCTCGGCGCTGTCATGCCGGCATCTGGCTGCCGATGCTGGGCTGGATCATCCTGATCAACACTTCGGAAAGCGTCGCGTCGAAGACGACGCTGCTGACCAAATTCGTGGTGCTGGTGCTGGTGCTTTACCGGCCGGCGCGGGCGGTGGTGCGGCAAAGGACGCAGCCGGCGCAAACGTAGCGCTCTACGGCGGATGCCGGGATGGCAGGTGCCTATTCCGGCATAACCAGCCCAAGCGCCTCAACCATCGCCGGGTCCAGAGCCCGCGTGGTGTCGTCCATCATGCCCATGCCGTCGAAGAGATCCCAGAAGGCCCAGGGGAAGCCGAACGCCTCGGCGCTCTGCCTGACATCGACGATGTAGCGCGCGCGATCCGGATTGGGCGCGGCGACATAGTGGGCATCGGTGCGCAGGGCGCCGAACTCGCCCATGATGATGCGTTCCGGCGCAATGCCGTGGCCGTCGGCCCAGGCGCGAGCCTCGCCAAGATATTTGTCTACAAACCAGCGGTCGGGCTTGGCGTCGAAATAGACCTTCAGCACGCGCTCGGTTTCGGCATAGGCGGCCTGCTTGGTGTTTTCGGGGGTTTCGGTGTCCTGCGCCATACGCGCCCTGACCGACGCCAGCGTCTGTTCCAGCGAGCCGGCGGATGCCGGCCACGGCACGTTGTTGAGCGACCGGTAGACCGGCTCGCGCATCCACGGCGCGCCCTGATGGCTGAACAGATAGGGCTCGTAGAAGTGGAAGGTGAACAGGATCGGCTCGAACGGCGCCAGCGGTGCCGGATCGAGCGCGGTCAGTCCGCTCACCATCGAGCCGCAGCCTCCGGTGACGACCAGCGGCAGGGTCGCGGCCGACGCCCTTGCCGCGGTCAGGAGTGAAAGCTGGATCTGCGACCAGACGTTCGACGCGCAGGCCTGCGCCGGCTCGTTGACCGGCTCGAGCGCTATCCTGCCGGGCTGGAATCGCTCCAGCCTGCCAGCAAGCTCGCCGACCAGCCCGCGATAGAGATCGAAGGCGGGTGCGGCGGTGCTGGAGACCATGCGGTCCGGATTCCAGTAATGGGTGGCGCCATTGGCCTGGACGTTGACGATGATGCCGAGATCGGCGTCGAGCGTGGCGGTGACGGCCGCGTCCAGCATGTCCAGCAATCGACCGCGTGTCCTGGCGTCGGCGGCCAGGAAGGGGCCGGGATCGACGGGCAAACGGATGAAATCGAGCCCGGTCCTGCGCAGCCGACCAAGGTCGTCTGGGGTCGGCACCGGCCGTTGCGACTGGAAGGGCGGCCAGTCATAGTCGGTGCGTGGTGCCGGAAATTCGCGTGTCAGCGAAAACCAGGGCCAGGCGTTGACGCCGCGCCGAAACCGCGGCTCGGCGGCGCGGGCGGTTGGCGCGATCGGGAGCGAGCCAAGGGCCGCCGCCGTGGACAGCGCCGTCCGCAGCAGCCGCCGGCGCGACCAGCCTGTCATGCGGTGCCGGCTGAGGCGCGATTGGTTGCGATGGCTTCCGAGGCGGTCACGCCGAGCAAGCGGTAGGCTTCATTTTCATAGGCAAGCAGGACATCGTCCCAGCGGAAGGCCTCGCGGGCACGCGCCCTGGCGGCAAGGCCGCAGGTCCTGACCAGGTCATCATCGTCCAGCGCCTGCTGCATCCGTTCGGCGCAACTGTCCTTGTCGATGAAGTAGATCGCCGCCGCCCCCGCGGTCCACCTGTTGTAGGGATTGTCGTGCGCGATCACCATGTTGCCGGCCGCCAGCGCCTCGACCAGCGACGGGTTGGTGCCGCCCACCGTGTGGCCGTGCAGATAGGCGCGGGCGTGGAAGCGCAGTGCCTTGACCATTGCCTGGTCGTAAATGGCGCCCGGCAGGACCACCGAGCTGTTCGCCGCCTTGCGGACGGCGGCATGATAGGGGATGTCGTCGGACAGCGTTCCCAGCACCACCAGCTTCATGTCGCGCTTGGCGGAGCAAAAGGCTTCGACGATCGGCAGGATGTTGTTGTCGGGTTCGATGCGCGCGATCGAGACCAGATAGCGCCCGGGCTCGAGGCCGAGCGCCCGCACCGGCGCTTCTGGCGCCGATGTCACCGGATCGGCCCCATAGGCGATGGTGGCGATGGCGCTGCGCGGCCGGCGCGTCGCCAGGTGATCGGCGATGGCGGGATGATCGGCGACCAGCCGATGCGAGGCCCAGGCGCCGATCCATTCGTTGAGCCAGAACCAGGTGCGCGCCGCCATGCCCCATTTGGGGCGGCGCCACTCGATGCCGTCCATGTTGGTGAAGATCTTGCGCCGCTTCAGCCTGAGCCAGGTCAGGAAGACCGCGCCATTGTAGCCAAGCACCAGGCAGACGCCCGGCCGACTGGCGGCGTCGCGGACACATTGCCAGTCGAATTCCAGGGTCGCGCGCGGCCCCTTGGAGGCAACCTGGATGTGGATGAGCTTGATGCCGCGCCAGGTTTCGCTGCGCACCCGCTGGTCGATCCGCTCGACCTCATCCTGGCAATAGACGGCGACCTTCCAGCCTCGCCCGACAAGAAACAGCGCCAGTCTTTCGGCAAAGGTTTCAAAGCCGCCATGGGCCGCGGGTATGCCGCGGGTCCCCAGGATCAGTATGGCTGGCGTCTCTGGTTTCATGGCTGGTGGCACTTTCAGATGCATTCTATATATTAGCTATTGCTTAATTTTTAGGAAGCAGGTGGCAACTTCCATGCCATCCGCCGATTTTCGGCATACTGGCGGGTGATCATCGCGCGGGGTTGTAAAAAAACGGTGTTGAACCCGGTGGTTGTTTCATTCTCGGTCAACCCTTCTATGCGTAGCTGTATCGAAACGAGGCATTGCCAGGGTCGTGGCCAGGGTCGTGCGGCCGGTGATCGGACATATCGACCGATAGCCGGGCATATCGAACCAGGCATGATTCTTGCGACACGGATTCTGGACACCCTCGTCGAGCGCGATGGTTGTAGCACCTGGCGGGAAACAAGATGCGGATTGCCTGCGTTCATCAGGGCTATGAACTCTATGGTTCCGACCGCAGCTTCGCGGAGAGCGTTGCTGCGTTGCGCGCCGCGTTTCCGTCGGCCGACATCGAGGTGGTCTTGCCGCGCAGCGGGCCGATCGTGCAGATTTTGGAAGCGCATGCCAGCCGGATCGTCTTCGAACCGCTGTGGGTGCTGAGGCGCCAGGCCATAGCGCGCCTTGCGACGGTCGAGATGGCGCGATTGCCGGGTGCCGTGTTCAGGGCGTGGCGGCGCCTCAGGGAATGCGACCTCGTCTACGTCAACACCTCGATCGTGGCCGACTATGCGCTGGCCGCGCGCCTTCTTCCCCACAAGGCTGTCCTGCATATCCACGAGATCCCCGAAGGCGCCATGCGCAGGATACTCGTCGGCCTGGTGCACTGGAGCCATGCGGATCTGATCTTCAACTCGCGCGCGACGCGCGCCGCTTTCGGCGATCCCAGGACCGCCCGCACGCATGTCGTCTACAACGGCGTTGCCGGGCCGGCGGCGCCTGAACCGACCACCTATGACGGCAAGCGCCCGTTGCGCGTGCTGCTGCTCGGCCGCATCAACAGGATCAAGGGGCAGGAGGTTTTGCTGGAGGCGATCGCCTCGATGCCGACAGAACTCCAGCCGAGGATCGAGGTGCGGCTGGTCGGCGGCGCCTTCGAAAGCACCGAGCGCGAACGTGCGCTGGCCGAACTGGTCGAGACGATGGGCCTCACCGGGCGCGTCAGCGTCTTGCCCTTCGTGCCCGACCCTTCGGAGCATTACCACTGGGCCGACATCGTCACCGTTCCGTCGCGGCGTCCGGAATCGCTCGGGCGCGTCGCCATCGAGGCAATGGCCTATGGCCGGCCGCCGCTGGTGTCGGCGATCGGCGGGCTGGTGGAAGTGGTCAGCGATGGCGAGACCGGCTGGCATGTTCCGCCCGGCGACGCGGCAGCCCTGGCCGCGAAATTGCAGGAGATCATCCTCGCCCCTGAGGCCTGGCGCGGTTTTGTCGCTGCAGGGCGCGCGCGCTACGAGGCAATGTTCAGCGAGCCGGTCGCGGCCGCGGCGATCGCGGCGATCGCCGCCGACAAGCTCAAGACGACCATGGCGCGACCGAGCCGGGCGCGGGCCGCCCGCCAAGCGGAGACACGGCCGTGAAATTTGCATTCCCGAGCCATCTGGTTCGACGCCTCATGCTGATGATCGGCGGCGAGGCGATGCAGAGCGGCTTTCACTTTGCTCTCAACATCGGGCTGTTGCACATGCTGTCGGCGCAAGGCTATGGCCTCTTCGCCATTGGCATGGTGATGGGCGGCGTCGGCCTGTCCTATATCAGGTCGCTCACCGCCGTTCCCGCCAGCATCTGGATGAGCAAAAGCACCAACAGTGCCGGCGTCGATGCGCATGACGTGGCGTTTGGAACGGCGGCGCTAATCGTGGCATTGCTGATGGCCGTCGGTACGGCTGTTCTGATGCATCTCCTTGGCGATCCAAGCGGAATTGCCGCCGGCTGCTTCGTCGGCGCCTGGTCGTTGCGCAGCCATATGCGCACGGCTTTCTTCGCGCGTCGCCAGCAGGTGGTCGTTTCCATCAGCGACGGCGCTTTTACAATCGCCGGCATTGTCCTGACCGGGCTGACGATCTGGAAGGTCCAGGACCCGCTGCAGACCGTGTTCTATGCACTTGCCGCGGCAAATGTGTTCGGCATTTTCGTCCTGGTCCGGCTGGCTCGGCGCACACTTCGCATCAGCTTCCGCATGCCGACGCGGCGACGCTATACCAGGCTCTGGCACCAGCTGCGCTGGTCGGCGTTCAGCGCGACCACCACCAACATCCAGGGTCAATGTCTGGCGCTGCTGGTCGCGGGCATTGCCGGGCCTGCCGCCTATGCACCGCTGGCGGCGGTCCTGGTGCTGTTTGCCCCGCTGCGCATCATCAGTCTTGCTTTCGTAAACATGACGCAGCCAGAGCTCGCGAGGCTGATGCGGAACAACGAAACAGGCCGGGTTTGGGCACAGGCAAAGATCTGGGCGCTCGTCATGGGGCTCGGCGGCCTGGCCTATGGATGTGCGATCATGTTCGTCCTGCCGATGATAAAATCCCAGGCCCTGCAGGATGCGTCGATCGGATTCATCGGGATTTTTGTGACCGCGAATTTTGTCCCGATCATGCTCTATATCATGCCTCGCATCGTGCTTGAGATACTCGGCGATTTCCGGATCGTCGCGTTCACCACGCTGGGCGGCGCGGTCGTCGGGCTGGTACTGATCGCGATCCTGCTGGCGATAGCGTCTCCGCCGTGGGCGCTGGTGGGTTCCGCCGTGTCCGAGATCTTCGTGCTCGCGGCATCATGGTATTTCGCGCATCACCGCATATGGAATCTAGAGCATCCGGATGAGGCGCGCGACAGCCGGTTGGGTTCGTGGCGACGGGCGGTCTCGCTCGCGACGGCAAAACGATAGGAGAAGAGAAGATATGGCAGGCCAGGCAGTGCAAAGTGCTGCGGCGACCGGCTTGCCCGAAGGGCAGGCCCTACATCCCGCAACCGTCGCCGCGAACGATGCCTACACGGCGCGATTGCACACCAGCCTGGAAGCGGCCAGGCCGCTCTGGCTGCGCTACGAGGCGGACGGTGTGTGCACCGCGCACCAGCATTATGCGTGGGCCGAGGGAATCGTCGCGCGACTGATACCGAAAGGTGCGGACGTGCTCATCGTGGAGGTGAACGACGCCGCAACGGGCGCGCCCCGGATGCTGGTGCCGCTGATGCGGCGACCGGCTTTCCACCATCGGGTGATCGAATGGCTGAGCTGTGGCGTTTGCGACTATTCGGCACCGCTGCTGGCCGATGCGAGCCCGTGGACGCGGCAATCCGCACAGGCGGCGTGGGCCGCGGTGCTCTTCGTGCTGCCGCCGGCGGACCGCATCAACATCACCGGAATTCCGCAATTGATCAGCGGCGTCACCAACCCGCTGGCCTTGCTCGCGGCCACGCGCGATTCCCTTCATACCAGCTTCGGCCTCGCTATCGACGGCGACCCGGAAACTGTCCTCAAGCGCCTATGCAGGCCATCCTTCGTCAAGGCCTTCAACAAGGACTGGCGCCGGCTCGAACGGCTCGGCGACGTGGAACTGGTCGAGGCCAACACACCGGCCCTGGTGGAGCTGATCTTCGGCAGCCTGGTCCGCATGCGGCTCAGCCGCTTTCGAGAATTGGGCCGTTTCGACCTGCTGACGCAGGGGACGGTTGTCGATTTCTACCGAAACGCCGCTCTCGAGGGGCTGTCGGATGGATCGGTGCGGCTCTTCGGGCTGCGCGTTGGCGAAGCTCTGATCGCGGTCCAATATCTGCTGATCCATCAAGTTACTGTTCATGCTCTGCTGATATCAATCGACCAGGGCGCGGTGCCCAACGTCTCACCGGGGCTTCTGATCATGGGCAAGTTGATGAACTGGGCGCGCGGGCGGGGCTTCGACTATTTCGACCTATCGGTAGGCAACCAGAGCTACAAGGAACATATGGGTGCCAAGGGTTCGGTCCTGCGCGAGCTTTGCCACGGGATTACGGTGCGGGGCAGTGCCGTGAGCACCGCCCTCGAGGTCCGCACCCGAAGTGAGGTATTCGTGCGCTCCAAACCTCGGCTGCTGAAGACGATGCAGGGACTGATGCGGAGTTTGCGGCGCTTGCGCGGGGGACCAAAATGACAGGACAAGCATGTGGCAAGCCGGGCAATGCAAGTGGCTGCGATGACGGACGATGGGCCGGTTTCCCCGATTGCCGCCAGCGCCGGAGCCGGCGCGCGCTATACGGCGCGGCTGCACACCAGCTTTGAGACCGTCAAGCCGCTCTGGCTGCAACACCAGGCGGACGGCGTCTGCACCGCCCATCAGCACTATGCCTGGGTCGAGGGAATCGCCGCGCGGCTGATGCCCAAGAGCGCGGACCTGCTCGTCATCGAGGTGAGCGACGCTGCTACGGGCGCGCCGGCCATGCTGCTGCCGCTGATGCGGCGCCGGGCCCGCGGCCACCACGTGATCGAATGGCTAAGCTGCCGCGTGTGCGACTATTCGGTGCCGCTGCTGGCGGATGCGAGAGCGTGGACCAGGCAGAGTGCCGACGCCGTGTGGGCGGCGGTCCGCGCCGTGCTGCCGCCGGCCGATCGCATCCATATCGCGGGGATCCCGCAGCAGATCCACGGCGTGGCCAATCCGCTGGCGCTGCTTTCGGTGGTGCGCGACTCCATCCAGATCACCTCCGGCCTCGTCCTGCATGGCGAACCGGAGACGCTCATCAAGCGCATCTGCAAGCCGTCTTTCGCCAAGACCTTCCACAAGCAGTGCCGCGCCTTCGAACGGCGTGTCGGCCTCGCTCTGGTCGAGGCCGACACGCCGGCGCTGACCGAGGAGCTCTTCGACACACTGCTGGAACTGCGGTTGAGGCGCTTTCGCGAGCTTGGGCGTTTCGACCTCCTGACGCAGGCCCCGGTCGTCGACTTCTACCGCCACGCGGCGCTGCAAGGCCTGTCCGACGGATCGGTGCGGCTGTTCGGGCTGCGCGCCGGTGAAGCCTGGCTCGCCTCCATCTATGTGCTGACCAGAAAAGGCACGCTTCACACCCTCCTGCTCGGCATCGACCAGAACGCGGTCGCCAATGTCTCACCCGGCCTGACGACGATGGGCAAGCTGATGATGTGGGCGCGCGGACATGGGTTCGATTATTTCGACCTGTCTGTCGGCAGCCAGGGCTACAAGGAACATATCGGTGCTGCGAGCTCGGTCCTGGCCGAGATTTGCGAACCGATAACGCTGCGGGGCAGGGCTGCGAACGCAGCCATTCTGCTGAGCAGCGGGACCGAGCGTTACGTGCGCTCCAATCCGCGACTGCTCAAGACCGTCCGGAGCCTGATGAGCCGCTTGCGGCGATTGAAGGACTGAAGGCGGCCGCATGCTCGCAGAGCCTGCCTGCCGAGGGGGCCGCGTCCGAGCGCCTGCGCAAGGATGTTCTCGCTGAGGGTGTTAAGCGGCGTCTTGACAAAGCATCGGTGCATGCCCCACTTGCCGTGAGCCGATTAGGGCTTTGGGGAATACCGATGAAAAAGACCTATGAAAAGCCGACGCTCAACAAGCGTCAGCAGCTCTCCCGCGTCACGGCGTCACCGATCCCGTCGGCAGCAACCTGACGGGCAAATCGCCGTTCGATCATCGCTACCATCAGATCCGCCGCCGCAAGGCGGCGGTTTCTTTTGTGCCCCCGATCCCGGCTACAAGCCGTTTGCACTGAAATTGACAGGACGGCGCGTCTCCGTCATCCTTGAGTCCAGTCGCCAGGCTGCGGACAGCGGCCATGTTGCGTGTCAGGGCGACCGAGGGCAGCGTCATGTTCAGTCCCGTCATCGGCCAGAATTCCAAGCGCGCGGCCGTGCGCAAGGCGCTCGACCGCCACAAGGTGTACATCACCGCGCAGAGTTTCTCGGCCGGCACCTACCAGGCCCGCGTTCTGGTCGACGGCGAGGCTTATTGGGTCGATGAATTCCGGTTGAGCCAGCTGCAGCAAGGGCTGTCGCCTGCGGAGCTCGAGTTGATGCCGGCCACCGACGATTGAGTGCGTGACTGGCTTGTTCCTGGCGGCCGTGCTTCGCTTCTGGTCATGACAACTCCACCAAAACTCAAAGCCTATCGCGCCAAGCGCGAATTCTCGAAGACGCCGGAACCGGCCGGTGGGCTCATTGGCGGCGATGGCAACCGCTTCGTCGTCCACAAGCACCACGCTACCGCAGACCACTATGACCTGCGCCTTCAGGTCGGCGATGTCTTGAAGAGTTGGGCGGTGCCGCGCGGGCCTTCGCTCAATCCGGCCGACAAAAGGCTGGCGGTCCAGACCGAGGATCATCCGCTCGAATATGTCGACTTCGAGGGCGTCATTCCCGAGGGCGAGTATGGCGGCGGGCCGATGATCGTCTGGGACACCGGCACATGGGCGCCGATGGACGACGTCGAAAAGAGTTTCAAGACCGGCGCCTTCAAGTTCCGGCTGGCCGGCGACAAGCTCAATGGCGGCTGGATGCTGACCAGGCTGAAACCGAAACCCGGCGAGGACAGCGAGAAGAAGAACTGGCTGCTGTTCAAGGAGCGCGACCTTGCCGCCGACACCGCGCTCGACATCCTCGAAGCGCGGCCGGAAAGCGTCAAATCCGGGAAGCGCATCGAGGAGCTGGTGGCGCCGGCGAAACCGGCGGCCAAGCCCAGGCCGGGGCCGCTGAAGCCAGGCACGCTGTCGGGCGCTTTCAGGGCCCCGGCACTCAGCCGCATCGAGCCGCAGCTGGCGACGCAGGTGCCGAAGCCACCGGGCGGCGAAGGGCCTGCGGAGCATACCAACGAAATTTGGCTGCATGAGATCAAATTCGACGGCTACCGCACCATGGCGCATCTAAGCGACGGCGTGGTCAAGCTGATCACGCGTGGCGGCATCGACTGGACGAAGCGCTATGGCGACCTGCCGCATGCCTTCGCGAAACTGCCTTGCCGCGATGCCATCATCGACGGCGAGATCGTCGTGCTCGACGCCAAGGGCATCAGCCGCTTCGCGCTGCTGCAGGATACGCTGGCAAAGGGCGCCGGCAGCAGGCTGCATTTCTACGCCTTCGACCTTCTCCACCTCGACGGCTGGGACCTGACCAAGGCGCCGCTCGTCCGGCGCAAGGCGCTGCTGGCGCAAATGCTGTCCGGCCTCGGCGCCAATTCCGCCATCCAGTTCTCCGACCATGTCGAGGGATCGGGGCAGGGGCTCTACGACAAGGCGTCTGAACTCGGGCTGGAGGGCGTCGTCTCCAAGCGCGCCACTGCCACCTACCAGAGCGGCCGCACCAAAAGCTGGACCAAGACCAAGGCGCTGCAAAGCGGCGATTTCGTCATTGCCGGCTACACCACATCGGACGCGGCGGAGGGGCTGGCAGCGCTCGGCCTTGCCGAATTCGAGGGCGGTGAATTGCACTACCGCGGCAAGGTCGGCACCGGCTTCGACAGCGAAACCGCTGCCGAGCTGCTTGCCCGGCTGGAGCCGCTCGCATCAGGCGCGTCCGCACCGGAAGGCGCGCCGCGCGAAATCATGCGCGAGATGAACTGGGTCAAGCCGCTGCTCTCGGCCCGCATCCACTACGCCAACCGCACGGCGGACAATGCTCTGCGCCACGCGGTGTTTCGCGGCTTGCGCGATGTCGGCCTGTCGACGCCAGTGTCCTCGACACGCAAGCGGCTGATCTCGGAGGCTGATCTCGCCACCATCTGGGTGACCAACCCGACGCGGCGGCTGTTCGGCAAGACCGGCCCGACCAAGCTCGACATCGCCGTCTACTACGCGCTGGTCGGCGACTTCATGCTGCCGCACATCCTCGGCCGCCCGGTGTCGCTGGTGCGCTGCCCGACCGGCCTGCCGAAGGACTGCTTCTTCCAGCGCCATGCCTTCACCGGTATGCCGCCCTCGGTGGTGACGTTCGAGGCGACCAACTCCGAGGGCGAGACCAAATCCTACCTCTCGGTCGAAGGGGCGAAAGGGTATCTGGCGCTGGCGCAATTCGGTGTCGTCGAGTTCCACACCTGGGGCACCCACCGCACCAGCCTCGACAGACCCGACCAGATCGTCTTCGATCTCGACCCGGGCGAGGGGATCACCTGGCGCGAAGTGGTCGAGGCCGCGGTGCACATCAAAAGCGAGCTGGAAGGGTTGGGGCTGGTGCCCTTCGCCAAGACGTCCGGCGGCAGCGGCATCCACATCACGGTGCCGGTGACGCGCAAGCAGAACTGGAAGAAGCTGCACCAGGCGACCAGCGCCATCGCCACGCATCTGACGGCAACCGCGCCAGACACCTTCACCACCACAATGGGCAAGGATAATCGCAAGAGGCGCATCTTCATCGACTACCACCGCAATGCGCGCGGCCACACCTCGGCAGCACCTTACTCGCTGCGCGCCCGCACCAATCTGCCGGCCTCGACACCGGTGAGCTGGAGCGATCTCGAATCCATCGATGCGCCGCAGGACCTGAACTATTCCTCGCTGCCGGGGCTCCTGGCGACGTCAGGCGATCCCTGGGCGGATATCGAGGAATTTGCGCGGGATTTGCCGGCCTTGAAGAACTAGGTTCCCGTCCCCCGCTCCCGTGGGGGCGAGGAAACCGAACGCCATCGACGCTTCCGACAATTTGAATTATTCTCCACCCACGACCTCAAAGACGTGGCGGAAGATTTCGTCAGGGATTTGCCTGTATCGTGCGGGGTCGGTGTAGGATTTGCGCAGCCTCGTTCGTCCTTCGGACGAAAAGTGCTGCAGTAAATGTCAGTGCATGGCCGCGTAGGAGTGTTTCATGGCGCCAAGGGCAAGTTGGAAAGGTTACCTCAAACTCAGCCTCGTCAGCTGTCCGGTGCGGCTATATCCCGCCACCAGCGCGAGCGAGCGCATCAGCTTCAACCAGCTGCACAAGAAGACCCACAATCGCATCAACATGAAGCCGGTCGATCCGGAACTCGGGCTCGTCGAGCGTTCGGATCTGGTCAAGGGCTACGAATATGAGGACAAGCAGTACATCATCATCGATGATGCCGACCTCGACGCGGTGCGCATCGAATCCAATCATACGATGAACATCGAGGCCTTCGTCGACGAGGGCGAGGTCGACGTCATCTACCAGGATGCGCCCTACTACATGGCGCCGGATGGGGCGATGGCGGAAGAAACCTTCGCCGTGTTGCGCGAAGCGATGCGCAAATCCGGCAAGCTGGCGATCGCGCGGCTGGTTCTGTCCAGCCGCGAGCGCGTGGTGACGATCGGCGCGCGCGATAACGGCATGTTCGTGTGCACGTTGAGAAACCCCAACGAAGTGCGTGGGACGGCTGAATATTTCGGCAACATTCCCGCCGGCAAGCCCGACGCGGAAATGCTGCAGCTCGCCGAAGCGCTGATCAAGCAGAAGGAAACCACCTTCGATCCGAAGAACTATGAGGACCGCTACGAGGCGGCACTCATGACGATGATCCGCGAGAAGCTCAAGGGCCACAAGCCGATCATCGCGGCGGCACCCGAGCGCGGCAATGTCATCAACCTGATGGATGCGCTGAAGGCCAGCCTGTCGCAGTCGAAGCCGCCGGCCAAGTCGAAGAGCAAGGCCGACGAGGTCGCCAAGCCAGCCGCCAAGAAGGCGGCAGCGGGTGGTGCTGCTGAAAATCCGCTGAAGGCCAGTCTGCTGAAGGCGGTCGGCAAAAGCAAGAAATGACGGCACCAGCCGTTTCGGGGGCGGTCTTTGGCACGGTCGGCGCGCTGGCGGCGTTTCCGCTGCGGCTCGCCGCACGCGAGGTCGAGCGCCAGCATGCCCAGCTCAGGCGCGGCCTCACCAGGCGCACTACGCATGTCGTGTTTGGCCGCACGCTCCTTGCCAAGGCTGGTCTGACGAAAAACGGCGATGCGGGGATCGAGCGCCGCGTCGCCGCCGCACGCGGCGCGGGGCAAACACTGCTCAGCGAGAACGGCTTTTTGCGCCGGCTCGGGCTGATGAAGGCGGCGGAGGCGTCTTCGCTATCCAGGCGATCGCTGATCGATCAGTCGCGACTGTCGGGCACCGATCTCGACCTGCTGTCGCTGTTCGATGCGTTCGAGCATGACGCAGAACCCTATTCCTTCCGCGACCTGATCCTGGCGCGCAAATATGCCGGGCTCATCGCCGGCGGTGCGACATGGGGGGCCATCGCGCGCTCCGTCCATCGCTCCGGCCCGGTGGCGTCGCTGACCGCCAAGTCGCTCAATGTCGGCTCGCAGCACGGCCGGCCCGACGCTATCTATCTCGAAGGCGGCCAGAGCGAACTCGACGGGCAATTGCTGTTCGATCTTGGCACTGCCGGGGCAGAGGGCGACGACACGCTGGAAGAGCTGTTCGCCGCGGCCGAAGCGGCGGAGGATGGCGGCGACCATGAAGGTGCTGCCGCACTCTACCAGCGCTGCCTGGCCATAGACCCGAGCGATGCGATCGCCGCCTTCAACCGCGCCAACTGCCTGCGCGCCGGCGGCCACGCGGCGGACGCCGCGCACGACTATATCAGCGCGATAAAACTCGATCCGGCCTTCGTCGAGGCCTGGTTCAACCTCGCCGGGCTGATGAGCGAGCAAGGCCGCGAGGCCTCGGCGCGAAGGCACCTGCAGAAGGCGATCGCACTCGACAAGACCTATGCCGATCCTGTGTTCAACCTCGCGAGGCTGGAGTTCGACGCCGGCAATCTGCTGGAGGCGCGGCGGCTGTGGGTGCGTTACCTGGAGCTCGACGCGGAGTCCGAATGGGCTGGGGTGGCGACCAAGGGCGTGCAGTTCGTGGATATGCAGCTGGCGCGGACGGCGGGGTGAGGGGACTTATGCTGGCGAAGGAACTCGGCCTCTCCGGGAAGGTCGCCCGATGACCACCTTCCTCTTCGACGGTCCCGACACCGCTCCCGTCACCATCCTGCTCGCCCATGGCGCCGGCGCGCCGATGGACTCGGCTTCAATGACCGCGACCGCCAAGGCGCTGGCCGCGGCTGGCTTCCAGGTCGCGCGCTTCGAATTCCACTATATGGCCGCGCGCCGCTACGGCCACCGCAAGCCGCCGCCGCGGGCCGAGACGGTGAATCCGGAGTATGTCAAGGCGATCGCAGACCTCAGGGCGAAGGGCGTGACTGGCCCGCTCATCATCGGCGGCAAATCGATGGGCGGGCGCGTCGCCTCGATGGTTGCCGACGAGATGTTTGCCAAGGGCGAAATCTCGGGTCTGCTATGCCTCGGCTATCCCTTCCACCCGCCGACCAAGCCGACGCAGCTTCGGACAAAACACCTCGCCGACCTGAAGACGCCAACGCTGATCTTCCAGGGCACGCGCGACGAATTCGGGACATCAGACGAGGTGGCGACCTACGACCTTTCCAGCAGCATCGAGATCCATTGGCTGGAGGACGGCGATCATGACCTCAAGCCGCGCAAGAGCCTCTCGGGCTTCTCCGCCGCCGATCATCTGAAGACGCTGGCCGAGGCGGTGAAGGCGTGGTCGGGTCGGATCGTTTCCTGAAGCGATGAAAATCGCCTCCTTCAACATCAACAACATCAACAGCCGCTTGGAGAACCTGCTGGCATGGCTGGCTGTCGCAAAACCCGATGTCGTCTGCGTGCAGGAGCTGAAGGCGCGCGACATGCAGTTTCCGCGCTCGGCGCTTGCGGCGGCCGGCTATGGCGCGGTGTGGAAGGGCGAGCCGACCTGGAACGGCGTTGCCATACTCGCGCGAGGATCCGAACCCGTCCTGACCCGCGATGCGCTGCCCGGCGACGATGCCGACAAGCAGAGCCGCTATATCGAGGCGGCGGTCAACGGCATCATCATCGCTTGCCTCTACGCGCCGAACGGCAACCCGCAGCCCGGTCCGAAATTCGCCTACAAGCTCGCATGGCACGAACGGCTGGAGGCGCATGCCGAACAGCTGCTCGACACCGGCCTGCCGGTGGTGCTGGCCGGCGACTACAACATCGTGCCCGAGCCGCGCGACATCTATGCCACCCGCTCCTATGACGACAACGCGCTGGTGCAGCCGGAAAGCCGGGCTTCCTTCGCAGCCTTGCTCGAGCAGGGCTGGACGGACGGCCTGCGCAAGAAGCATCCGAAGGAGACGCTCTACACCTTCTGGGATTATCGCCGTAACCGCTGGCCGCGCGACGCCGGCTTGAGGCTCGATCACATCTTGCTGTCGAAGAAGCTGGCGCGGCGACTGACCGCCGCTGGCATTGACCGCGACGTGCGCGGTGAGGACGGCGCCAGCGATCATGCGCCGGTGTGGGTGGAATTGAAGTAGGGCGACCTTCCAGCCTGCGGCCGCGGTCTCCTTTTGCCGCCAGCGTCATCTGTGCAGCGACGTCGACGCAGGCTAGTCTGTTGCAAAGTGCTCCAGCCCGGATTGCTCATGATCACCAACAAGACCTGTGGATCGAGGCCCCATGTTTGACCTCGGTCCTGTCGGGATCCTGCTTGCCACCATCGTGGTGCTTGCGGCTGCCGCTGCCCTTTTCTGGCTGCTGTGGCAGAGGCGCAGCCGCCGCAAGGGGCGGCGGCTGACCAATCCGGCGGACGACTACGCCGTTCGCAGCGATTGGAGCGGCAGCAGCGGCACTTTGAACTATTCGTCCTTCGTTTATTTCGACGTCGATCGCGACGGCAAATACGGCGTCGGCGACCGGCCGATGGCCGGCATCATGGTGCGGCTGTATGATGAGGCCGGCAAGCTCGCCGCTTCAGCGCGCACCAACAATGCCGGCTTTGCCAACTTCCCGATGTCGGTAAAACGCAGAAAGGCCGTGATCCGCGTGCCGGGCAACTGGCGCTTTGCGGTTTCGGTGCCGCCCGGCTGGCAGGCGAAAAGCGAAAACGACATCCAGACCCGACACCTTCTGTCGTTGCCGGGTTCGCCGGCCGGGCTGGTCTCGCACGGGATGCTGCAGCCGGTCGGTCTGGCGCCGCTCCGGCGCCTCGGTGGGCGCGTCGCCGGCGAAGGATCCGTGACCCTCTCGGTGATGAGAAACGGACACGTGCTGGAGACGCGGCCGCTGGCGCCAGGTGCCGCCTTCAGCGTCGATCTGGCCGATGACGCCGACACGGTTCTCGTCAGTGGCGGCGGCCTTGAGCGGCGGCTGGCGCTGTCGCCCTATCCGGCCGATCTCGGCCTGTTGTCGGCGCAGACCGCTTGCATAGCGTCGGACGCCGCCCTGGAAACGATCGATTTCGACGATGTGACGTCGCGCACCTTCAGGAAGATTCCGTCCGGCCATGCAGGCTTGGCGTGGCGCAACCTGAATGCGATGGCGCGCGACTACACCAAGGACAGCCAGGGCTATGTCAATGGCAACGTCTCCGGCGACCATGTGGTCTACACCAGCAGCGGGCTGCCGGCCGAATTCAGTTGCGAACAGCCGTTCGGCTTTCACTCGGTCATGCTGAGCGCTGCCTGGCTGAAGTCGGAAGGGGAGGTGGCGCTGATCGAAAGCTGGCTTGGCGAGCAGCTGATCTCAAGCGACCAGGTCATGCTGTCGGCGCTGACGCCGCTGCACTACGCCCCGATGCTCAAGGCAGTAACGCGTGTTCGCCTGTCGACGAAACACTATTGGCAAATGGTTCTGGACGATCTGGTCCTGACGCGGTGAAATCAGAACACCGAGGCGCCATTGAGCGCCGTGACCGCCGACAGACGGCCTTTTTTCAAAAGAATTGGCTTCACATAAATCTTCTTCACGTCAGGCCCTCTCAAATCCAGATCCGATGATGCCAGACCGCAGCCATCTGTCAAACACGCGGAGCTGAATTAATCTGTAACAATGCCAAGGACAAGCGCCAAGGCGCTCATCCTCCAAATTCTTGATTCATCGCTGCGATCAGGTTTGCGCCCAGATCAGCCCGGCAAAATCGAGGCGCCGTTTGCCGCGGTGACCGTTGATAGACGGCCCTTCTTCAGAAAAACAGGCTTCGCATAGATCTTTTTCATGCCAGACTCTCCTAAAATCCCGGTTCGATGATGCCAGACCGTGGCCACCTGTCAACCATCCGGGCTAAAAGCATCTGCAATATATCCAAGGACGATCGGCATGGCGCTTGTCGTCCAATCTTTATTTTTACGCAATTCCTGATCGAAAACCGCTACACACTTTCTTGGAATTGCTCCAGCGTCGGCGCGATCCGGCCAAAGTGCGTCGGGATTATATTATGACGCTGCTCGAGCCGTTTGCCGTGACGGCTGAAAGCTTGCCCTTCCTGACGAAGGTCGGCTTGGCGTAAGTCTTCTTCATCGCGGTCTCTCCTGAATCCCTTAACGATGATGGCCAGACTGACGACATGTGTCAACCAAGCCGCAAGGCATGCGAGCGTCGGCAAGGGCGCGTGCCTTCGCTCGGCATGAACTGTCGGGTGGCGGGCTCTTGGCGATAGGAGCGCGCCGCTGGTAGTCTCGACCATTGCACCATGCGCGGGCGACGTTACGTCGTCAGGGCCACCAATGAACGGCCCGGGGGAAGAATCAGATGGACAGGTTGGCTGACAGGCTGTTTGCGCTTCCCCTGCTGGCGGCGGCAATGGCTTGCCTGGTGCGCCCATATCTGCTCCTGGGCGGAAGGGACTTCACCTGGAGCGGCATGGTGCGGATGCTGCATGGTCCGGCCACGCTGTGGCCGGTGGTGTTCCTGGCGGTGGGCGCGCTCTGCCTGCTTGGCGCTTTGTTGTTCTGGGCCGGGCTGCTGCCCGGCCGGCCGAGCCATCCCACTGGGACGCCGCTTTTTGGCCGCGACGCCGAGACCGGGCCCAAGGGCCGGCCGAACTTGCGGCGCGCTTTCTTTGTTTTGCCGGTGATTGCCGTGCTGGTGTTGCTGGCCGATCAATTCCCGCGGGGCGCGCACGGCCCGGGCGGCGAGGTGGCTTCGCCAAGCCAACCCAAGGCCAACGAACCAAAAATCCCTGGACCGAAGACCAACGAACCCAAGGGGCAGGATGTCGCTAGCGCGCCGCCGGCTCCGGAGCCAGTAGTCCCGCAAACACCACCTCCAACTGCTTCGCCGCCAGAGGCCGCCAATCCGCCCGCGCCACCGACCTTGCCTGCCCTGGTGCCGCCGACGCCGCCAGCTCCCGTCGCTCCGACGCCGCCTGAGGTCGCGGTCATTCCGCCGCCCACCGTGGCGCCATTGCCGCCGGCTCCGTCACCGCTGCCGACGCAACCCGAGGGCCACCGCGACGCCGTTGTCTGGCTGGCGGTCGCGCCCGACGGGCACTCGATCATGAGCGCCAGCACCGACCACACGATCAAGCTCTGGGATATTGCCGGCAAGCACTTGATCCGCGATCTCGGCGTCCACAAGGACATGGCCCGCACGGCGCTGTTCATGCCCGATGGCGTCAGCGCGCTGACGGCCGGTGACGACGGCGAGATCGTGCAGCGCAGACTTTCCGATGGCGCGGTGCTGCATATCTTCTCGTCGGGCGGCAATGGCGGCGTCAACAAGCTGGCGATCAGCCCGAACGGCAAACGCGCCGTCAGTGGGCACGATACGGGCAATGTCATCGTCTGGGACCTCGAGAAGGGCGTCGTGCTGCACGTCATGAGCGGGCACGACTGGTCGGTCAGCGCCGTCGCCGTCTCGCCCGATGGCAAGCAGGCCCTCAGCGGCAGCATCGACGGCACGCTGAAACTCTGGGATGTCGAGACCGGCAAGCAGCTGCGCAGCTGGCACGGACATGAGCAAGGCACCTATGGCGCGGTGTTCACCGCCGACGGGCACCAATTGGTGACCGGCAGCGGCGATTACACGATCAGGCTCTGGGATCTCGACAGCGGCCGCGAAGTGCGCCGCTTCGAAGGCCATGAGGGCACTGTCTACGCGCTGGCGCTGTCGGCCGACGGCAAGCGCCTGGTCTCCGGCTCGCTCGACGGCACGGCGCGGCTCTGGGACATGGACACCGGCAACCAGATCGCGATGTTCGACAGCCAGACCGGCCCGATCTATGCGGTGGCCTTCGCCGCCGACGGCACGGTGCTGACCGGCGGCGACGACCGCACCATCCGCGACTGGCCGGCTATCGGCGGTGACGGCGTGGTGCTGTTTGCCGGTGCGCCGGAGTGAGCAAATCCTTGATCACCTTGCCCGCCGTGCTATCTAAAACCATGTCAGCTTCCAGCCTCCCAGACAAAGCGCCGCTCATTGTCATCGATCTCCAGACCGGCATGTTCGACGGCGTGCACGAGCCGCCGATCCATGATGCGCCTGATATTGTCGAGCGCACGAAGGCGGTGATCGACTGGGCGCGGCGCGGCGGCCGCCGAGTTGCCTTTATCAGGCATGACGGACCTGACGGCGATCCGCTGGCACCGGGTGAGCCGGGCTGGCCGGTATGGCCCGCCCTTGGCCAGGCGGCGGACGAGCCGACCTTCGCCAAATCCGTGCGCGATGCGTTCAGCAATCAGGCCTTCGGCGACTGGGTTGCCGGGCAGGGCGCGGGTGCTGTCATGCTGCTGGGCGCACAGACCGATTTTTGCGTGGCGGCGACCGTCAAGAGCGCGATCGCCAGAGGGCTCGGCGTGACCGTGGTTTCCGATGCCCACAGCACGCTGGACAATGCCAGCGAGAGCGCGGAGCAGATCATCGCCCGGCACAATGGCGAGTTTGCCGAGGCCGGCGTCAATCTGGTGACGACAAAGGCGTTGGTCGGCGGCTGAAGCCCGCGACGAACGTCGCGGCAGGCTAGTCGGCGCTTCCGGTGGCTGTGTTGTTCGACATCGCCGGCGCGCGACTTCGCGGATCGCATGATGGCGCCAAGCGGCTGCCGTGGTCGACGCGGACGGGGGGGCGCATTGTTGGGATGGCTCAGGCGCCCGCGTCAACCAGGGCGGCTCGTACCGCCGCGTTAGCAGCATTGCATATTGCGCGCCGGTCGAAACTTCCGCGAAAGCGGAATAGGCCGGGACCAAAGTGCAGATTCGGCGCCCGGGATTTCGGCGCGCCGAGAAACTGTTTCTCTTTCTTGCGGCATTGACCGCCGGCCGGCAATCGGCGACGACTGCCGCTTCAACCCATGGATGGCATTCAGGCAAGCCGTGTCACCGTATCAGCGGCTCCGACAACATCCGCGATTCCTGGCGGCCCTATGGCGATGGCGACATGCTGAGCCGCACCAAGATGATCGGCTGCCGTTCCGGCTTCTACGAGGACCACGAACAGGCCGCCGCCTTCGACGTAGTGACCCATGCCGGGCGAAAGCGCTGGGGCTGGAGAGTTACGGCTTTGCGGTCGGCGCCAGCGCCGACTTCGTCACCCTGCCGGCAGCATGTGCCCGAGGCGGTGGTGGTGGTGGTGCCGAAGGGCCGGACGGTTTATCGCCGGGGCAGGGCGGTGGCCACGGATGGCAAGGTGGTGGTGCGCTGATGGTCGTCGCATCGCCGGCGCGTGAGGCAAGCGGCAAGGGAGAAAATGGCCCGGCGGCCAGGTGCAAAGGGAGGCACGCCGGGCTCGGCCGACTTCTGGCGGTCGCCGACCGATTTATTATATTCGATATCTCTAATATTAATGCAAGCGCGGTCAAACCTCTTCGGTGGATAAAGGCCGTGCACCTCGGGCGTCAGAAGCCAACCTTTCCGGCCGCCACCAGCACCAGCACGACGACCGCTGCGCTCCAGACAGCGGCCGTGGCCAAGGCTCTTCCGTTCGGCCGAAACCTGCGGTGCGCCTCGGCGGCAATTTCGACATCGCTCAGAAGCGGCCGGAGTTGCAGATGCGCACCCTCTTGATCACCCAATGGTGGTGGCGCCATTGCTTCTTCACTTTCACGAAGCAATGCCGGTTGTGATGCCTGCGCCAGTGATGCTCGCGGTCGTGATGCCGGCGCCAATTATGCCGGCCCATGCCGTTATTGCCGTTGTCGGTCGTGATGACGAGGCTGGCGGCTTGCGCCGGAGCGACGATGGTGGGTGACACGACGGAGATGGCGACAAGGGCCGAAAGAATGAAGTTCTTCACTATAGATTCTCCTCTATTAGTCATGCTTACGCTAATCCGAAAGACGGCTGCTTGTTCCGCCGTGGGGTGCAGACTCGATCAATTTGCCGCTCTGCCATCCACCGCCTGGATCGATCGGGCCGGCGGGGAAGACTGTGCGCGTTGATCCGACGGCTGCTCGCTGAAGTAGAGCGAACTGCCCAGAACGAGGAATACGAAGCCCACCGCCATCAATCCGACCATGAGCACGGCGATCGCCGTGCCCGGGCCGTGGCCTGTTTTGATGATGGTGGATCGATGGGGCATCGTGTGTTCTCCGAGTTGGGCGCCGGCTGTTGTCATGCCGGAGCCTTGGCGACAAACGACAAGCAGGCCCCGATGTTCCCTTGTCAGGGCTTCAATCCAGTCAAAACGGGCTTTTGCTTTTTCCTGTGGGACCAAGGTCTTGGCTGTCGGAGACAAAGGTCCGAGGGGGACCTGTTCGGTTCCGGCAATGTCCATTGGACGTTCCATTATTTTAGTGAAAACTGATATATTATCTGGGTGAAGGCCTTAGCCGGCCAAGCGTCTTCGCCCAGGTATTCGGGCATGGAAAATGTGGTTTTGGCAAGTTTTAAGGCCACGTTGTCACATCTCGGCGGCGACGGGTGGCTCGCGGGGCGGTCTACGTCTCGGCACAGGGCGGGCCGCGGTTCAAACAGGGTCCTGCCGATAGTCAGGAATTCGAACTTGCAGGACTCGCGCGGGCGAGTGGTGGCGAGATATCATGGTTCCTCACGGGCATCGCGAAGCCGAATTCACCACCTTCACATCCATCACGGTCGAACCAGAGTGTCCGCATGCTGGAGACGCCGAAAAAATGACTGGGGCCGCCGCCGATCGCGATGCCTTCGATGATGAGCAGCGCGGCACGCCCTAGCACCCGGCTCACGTCTCGTCGAACCTACCCTCGCGGGTCGGGTGGCGCTTGATGGCGGCTTCTTCCTCGTCGTCAGGCAGGGCGTCGTCGCTGTCCTGGTAGGCGTTGTCGTCGTCTTCCTCGGACAGATCGCCATCCTTCTCGAGGCCGTAGCTGATCTCGCCGTCTTCCGACGCGGAGTCAGGCAAGATTCTGCTTCCCTTGATGGCATCCCAGTCTTGCTGCTGGATGATGGGACCATCGGCTTCTGTGTCGTCGTTGTCGATATCGGGTTTGCTGCGCGGTGCCATGCTGGCCTCCAATCCTTGAAAAGACTGGAGGCGAAACTCGGCGTGCCGGCGTTTGTTCCCTTACCCGCCGGGCAAAGACTGGTTCTGGATTGCCGACGGACTGGAGATCAGCCCAGCCACCACCACAGCGCCGCAACCACGGCCACAATCGCCGCGATGGTCAGCCCCAGCATGATGTAGGAGCCTTTGATGATATCGCGGATGATCTTCTTGATTGTTTCGCGGTCGTTGAGGTTGGGGAAAGGCTCGTTGGGCAGTGCCACGCCGAGGAACTCGCAAAGCGGCACCCAACCTTCGGTCACCTTGTAGATCAGCAGCTTTTGCGGCGGCACCGCTGCCTTCACCTCTTCGATATAGGCGTTGTAGCGCGCCACTGCCTTGGCGCGGTCGTCCATCACGCCTTTCAGGGTACGGCCCCACACCAGCTTGCGCGACATGTCCCCGAATTTCCGGCCGAAGGGCGTCAGCCATTCCAGGATCTTGAACTGCCAGACATTCTCGGTGAAGTAGATCGTATCGATGGTGCTCTCATACCATGCTTCGGCGCCGCGCGGATGGAGCGTCAGCAAGACCTTTGCATCGGGGTAGGCAACCATCAGTTCCTTCCACACGCAACAGCCAGGATTGTCGACCGTGGCCGTATAGTTGGCGAACACACGGTTCCAGTCGTGCTGGCTGCCCGGGGGGCTGTTGGCCACCTTGCGCCAGAAATCGAGATGGCCCTTGTTGGCCTTGTTCATGATCACTTCCTGCATGTGATAGGATGGCAGGCCGAGCCTGTTCAGCGCGGCAAAGGTCGACCACGTGCCAGTGCGGCCGAAACCGGCCCCTATCAATTTGAGTGTCATTTCCTCATCCCCCGGACCTGTTTTCTTCGCTACCCCAGTCCGTGAGCATCAAATTGCTCCCGACCAGGCCGGCGCGCAACAAATTTCGAGCGCACGGGCGCCCGATCACATACTTGCGAAGTTGCTAAAATAATGGAACGCTGTCCGCGGGTAATGGGAATTTGGCAGCGAGTCGTTGGAACCGGGGCGGTTCAACGATTGGGGAACGATGTATTTCGGACAGTTTCTTGTGGGGATGTCAGCCACGGCCGTCATTATCGCGGTCTGGACCTATATGGCTACCGGTTCTTTCTGGGAGGCATTTGCCTGGACGATCGTGACGCTGCTTGTCGTGCAGGTCAGCTACTTCGTGCTCGTCGTGAGTCTGATCTTCGGGCGCGCGCACCATGCCGCGACCAGCCAGGATCCAGTGGATGCTGTCTCGCCGCTGCATCGCGACGGTGTCTGGTTTTGAGGTCGGCACTCGGGGTTCGATGCGGGATCGATCAGGAATGGCGCTTCCGCTACAAGCCCATCCATTCGCGCGTGCGCCAGGCAAGCCCGGCGAACAGCGTCACCAGCGCGATGGTGACGAATATGAAGGTGAAGGGATGCTTGGTCGAGGCTGTATGTCAGCGCAAGGCCGCCAAAGGCCGGAACCAGTGCCGAGGCTTCGCGCTTCCCTGGCGTGACCGGTGAGACTGCCACCTCAGCCGGCGCCGTTTTGGGGCTCGCTCCGCTCCCGGGAAAGCGGGCCTTTTTTTCGTGGCGCCGGGAAAAGTGGCGGAACGACATTTCGCTCTCAACGTTAGCCAATCCTAAGGTGTTGCAGCAATCGACCGCCGCTCTCGATAGAGATTGCGGGGGAGGTTGATGCGCCGCTCTTTGCGATCGCACCGAGATCGGCTTTCCATTTGGGACATAGCCCCGCCGGATCAAGGTTATAAATCCGAAAAATTATCCGGATTAGAAATTCATATACAAATCATCAAAAATATTTGGAAATATCTTGGGTCTTTCGCCGAAGCGAGACAATAATATGTGTCGGCGTCCGGCCGATTTTATTTATTCGTGTATTCGTAAATTCGAGATGGAACCTCAAGGCAATCATGGGGTTTTCATGCAGGGCGGATTTTCAGATAGCCCTTAGGAGATTGTCATGAAACTTTATCTTACGAGTGCGGCGGCCGCGGTTGTCCTGATGAGCGGCATTGGTGCGGCGCTGGCGGAAGATGTCATCGTCGTCCAGCCGGAACAGAACACTATCGTTCGCGAGTACATCAAGAAGGAGCCACTGGCATCGGTGAACCTTCTGGGGGTCGAGCTCAAGCTCGGCTCGCCGGTGCCGGATACGGTCCAACTGCGCGAAGTGCCCAACGTCAAGTACCGCGTCGCCGTCATCAATGACCAGACTGTCCTGGTCGATCCCGAGACCCATCAGATCGTCGAAGTCCTGAACTAAGAGTCACCGCGTCAAACTTACCTTGGGAAAAACCCGCCTCCGACGTCGCGTCGGTGGCGGGTTTTCTTTTTGAGGCCGGCTCTTGGCCTATTCGGCGCAAGCGCATCGGGCTGGCAAAATCGTCCGCCAGGGTGCAGGGTCTTGCGAAACGTTCGCAAGCCGGCATATGTCGATGTGCAGCCGGCCTTTCGGCCGAGACCTGAAAGCCCTTCGATGACCATCCCGCCCATCGAAACTGCCCGCGATGACGCACCCCGCACCCTGCTTCTGCTTGGCAGCGCGCCCGACGCGGTGCGTTGCGAGCCCTGGCCGAAGCAGGCGTTCAGCCGGATCGTCGCCATCAACAATGCCTGGCGGGTGCGCCCCGACTGGGATTTCCTCGTCCATGCCGGCGATTTCCCGTCGGACCGGCTGCCCCACGACGCGACCTTGCGACAGGCTCGGATATTCAGCGCCACGCAGTATGTTCCGGCGCAGAACGCCTTCGGTGGCTTCGTCTATGCCGGCGCCACCATGGCGCTGACCGCTGCATACTGGACCATTCACAGCCAGAAGCCCGATGTGCTGGCATTCCTGGGCTGCGACATGATCTACGACCGTCCCGACAAGACGCATTTTTACGGCATCGGCCGTCCCGACCCGCTGCGCGACGACGTCACCCTGCGCAATCTCGAGGCCAAGTCGGCGCGCCTGCTTGTTCAGGCGCTGAAGCACGGCTGCCTGTGCATCAATCTGTCCGACCTGCCGCGCAGCCGGCTGGTCTTTCCCAGGCTCGCCTTCGACGAGCTTGGCGGCCTTTCGCTCACGCGGATTGCCGACATGAAGGCGGACATTCTTGGCAGAATCCGGCTCGACAAGGCCGAAAGAGCCGAGGAGATCGAGAGGGACCTCGGCTATTTCTACGAGGACGGCATGTACTGGAACCATCTCGACGAGATCGACGAGACGTTTCTTGCCGACATTGACGGGCTGTGGATGTCGGCCGTCGAGCAGAGGCGGACGGGTTGACGCCGCCGACCTCCTCGCAGGAGAGGGAGGTCGGCAGCGCTAGATCTAGCCGGTCAGCTCACTCGGCGGCCAGCTTGTCTTGCGTGTTCGTGTCGAAGTCGCTGGCGTCGTGGCGCTCATGCAGTTGCAGGGCCGGTTCGCCGAAGGCGCGGTTGACCATGCGGCCGCGCTTGACCGCCGGGCGGGCGTCGATCGCCTTCGCCCAGCGCTGCACATGCTTGTACTCCTGCACGGACAGGAACTCGGCGGAATCATTGTACATACGGCCGAGCGCCAGCCCGCCATACCAGGGCCACACCGCCATGTCGGCGATGGAGTAGTCGTTGCCGCCGAGATATTCGGTCTCGGCAAGCCGACGGTCGAGCACGTCCATCTGGCGCTTCACCTCCATCGAGAAGCGGTCGATGGCGTATTCGAACTTCTCCGGCGCATAGGCGTAGAAATGGCCGAAGCCGCCGCCCAGATACGGCGCCGAGCCCATCTGCCAGAATAGCCAGGACAGCACCTCGGCGCGAGCCGGCTGCTCGCTGGGAAGGAATTCGCCGAATTTTTCGGCGAGATAGACCAGGATCGAACCGGATTCGAAGATGCGCACCGGCGTCTTGCCGCTGCGGTCCATCAAGGCGGGGATCTTGGAGTTGGGGTTGACCTCGACGAAGCCGCTGCCGAACTGGTCGCCATCGTTGATCCTGATCAGCCAGGCATCGTATTCGGCGCCCTTGTGGCCGCGAGCCAGAAGCTCCTCCAGCATGACCGTCACCTTGACGCCATTCGGCGTCGCCAGCGAATAGAGCTGCAGCGGATGCTTGCCGATGGGCAGTTCCTTGTCATGGGTGGGGCCGGCGATCGGCCGGTTGATGCTGGCAAAGGCGCCGCCACTCGGCTTGTTCCAGGTCCATACTTTCGGCGGGGTGTATGCGGTCATCGCGGGGCCTCGTGTTCGGGGGGCTTGTGGAAAGGATGGGCAGGTCCATCTAAAGCTAGGGTTGCGGATGGGGAAGTTCAACTTGCGTTGAACTATTGTTTTATGCCGCCGCTGCACGGACCTTCTACTGCGTAGGGGATGAGGTCAGCACCCACCCCCCTTGCACCATCTCGCATGCGGCATACGTATAAGAGACATCGCCTCGCCAGAGCATTGCATCGCAGGACAAACGCATGACCATCAATCCCAATCCGCGCTCGGTCGTTGCCGTGCGGGCCACTGTTCCGGAAGATGCCTTTACGGCCGGGGCGCTCGGCACGCTCAGGGAAGGCAGCGGCGTCGTCATTCGCACTGACGGGCTGGTGCTGACCATCGGCTATCTCATCACCGAAGCGGAAGAGGTCTGGCTGACCAGCCATGATGGCCGCGTCATCCCCGCGCACGCGCTTGCCTATGACCAGGAATCGGGCTTCGGCCTGGTGCAGGCGCTGGCGCCGCTCGGCCTGCCGGCGGTGGCGCTGGGCGATGCCGGCAAGGCCAGGATCGGCGACGCCGTGGTGCTGGCCGACGGCATCGGCCAATCCGTGCAGGCCAGGATCGTCACCAAGCAGGAATTCGCCGGCTACTGGGAGTATCTGCTCGACGAGGCGATCTTCATTGCGCCGGCACACCCGTCCTGGGGCGGCGCCGGGCTGTTCGGCGCCGACGGCTCGCTGCTCGGCATCGGTTCGCTGCGCCTGCAGATGAGTCGCAACGGCGAAGTCGCCGATATCAACATGGTGGTGCCGATCGATCTGTTGCCGCCCATTCTCGATGATCTCCTGACACGCGGCCAGGTGGCCAAGCCGCCGCGCCCATGGCTCGGCGCCTTGTCGGCCGAAAGCGACGGCAAGGTGGTGGTAATGAGCGTGACCGAAGGCGGCCCGGCGGCCAAGGCCGGCCTGCGCCAGGGCGACATAATTTCCGACATCCGCGACGGCGCGGTCGATGGGCTGGCCGATTTCTATCGCAAGCTGTGGGAGAGCGGCTCGGCGGGTGCCGAGATCCCGATGCGGGTGCTGCGCGACGGCCGCGAAACATGGCTGCGCGTCAAATCGGCTGACCGCGGCAGCTTTCTGAAAAAGCCGCAGTTGCAGTAGGCTCGTCAGCCACGCGATGCATCCCAGACTGCTCAAGACCTTCCTGGCGGTGACGCGGAGCCGCAACATCACGCGTGCCGCCGAGGCGGTTCATCTCGCGCAATCGAGCGTCAGCGACCAGATCCAGGCCCTCGAAGCCGAGCTTGGCGCGACCCTGTTCACGCGCACGAAGTCCGGCCTCGAGCTGACGCCGGCAGGGCTGGCGCTGAAGCCGATAGCCGAAGACCTGTTGCGGCTCGATGGCGAGGCGCGCGCGGCCGTGCAGGCGGCGGCAGGTTCGACAAGCGGGCAGGTGACCATCGGCGCGCTGGAGACGATCGCGTCCGCCCGGCTGGCGCCTTGGCTGCCTGGGTTCCAGGCCGGCCATCCGGACATCACCGTGCGGATGAAGGTGGCGGGCAGCGGCGCGCTGCTGCGCCAGCTGGAGGATGGTGAGATCGATGTCGCGTTCTGCTTCGAGCGCCGCGATGTGGGCAAGAACGCCACCGATGAACGCTTCGCCAGGCGCATGATAGCGGCCGAACTGCTGGTGCTGGTCGAAGCTCCGGGGCAGGGCGGCGCAGAGCATGGCCTGGCCACCCTTGCCACAATGCGCTTCGTGGCAACGGAGCCCGGATGCATCTACCGGCATATGTTCGACACCGCCTTTGCCGAGGTGGGCGTCGTTGCGCCGAAACTTGCCGCCGAAGTCGGCAGCATCGGCGCCATTGCGCGGCTGGTGGCGGCCGGCGCGGGGCTCGGCCTCGTTCCACGCCTTGCCGTCACGGACGCGATCGCGCGTGGCGACATCGTCGAAATGCCGTGGCCCGGCAGGCTGCGGACGGCGCCGCTCGCGATGATCTGGCGACGCCGACGCGTCCAGCCGCCGGCGCTCAAGCAATTGCTCACTGCCGCGCGCGACACGCTGGTGCCGGTCCCGCCGCTCGCCAGGGCTGGTTCAGGACCTGAATCGGCGAACCGCTCCAAGGCCTTGTTTGCAAACAACTCCTGACGGAGGCAACGGCGACCTAGACCAGCCGGTGCCCGCCCTCGACATGCAGCGTCGTTCCCGTGGTAAAGCCATTGCCGATCAGGAAGGCGATGGCATCGGCGATGTCGTCGGGTTGGCCGATCCGCCCGACCGGCAGCCGCCCGGCCATCGCGGCCAGCGTCTCGTCCTTGCGATCGCCGGCAACCTGGGCCCAGATCGTGGTGTCGACCCAGCCGGGTGACACGGCATTGACGCGGATCGGGGCGAGTTCCACGGCAAGCGCCCGCACCAGCCCTTCGAGCGCGGCATTGACTGATGCAACGACGGAGCCGCGCGCCGCCGGCCGGTAGGCGGCAATGCCGGAAACGAAGGTCATCGAACCGGTCCCTGCCAGCCGCGGTGCGCCGTGCTTGGCGAGCAGCAGCGGCCCATACAGCTTGCTCTCAACCACCTTTTGGGCCGCCTTCAGGTCAAGCTCCGGCAACAGCCGGTAGGCGCCTTCGATGTCGGCGGCGGTGCTGACGATGTGGTCGAGCCCGCCAATCCGCGCGAAAAGTGCGGCGACCTCATCCTCCCGGGTGACGTCGACGGCCGCCACCTCCAGGCAGACGGAATTGCCCAGCGCCGCGCGCGCCAGTTGCAGCCGGTCCTCGCCGCGCCCGGCGATGATCACCTTGGCGCCGGCCTCGACGCAGCGCCTGGTCAGCGCCAGACCCATGCCGGAACCGCCGCCGACGATCAGGATTTTCTGGTTCGAGATGCTCATATCCGCTCTGCCTTTGCTTGGATGGACAAGGGCATGGATTGGCAGTTCTGCGCGGCAGAAGGAAACGGAAGAAACTGATAGCGCCATCGGAAGGGCCGATGGAGCAGGGCGGGCGAGCGCCGTCTCTGGCTCAGCGCACCAGCGGACTTTCCCAGACGACAAACAGCAAAGCTTTCAGCTGGGCAAAGCGCTCCGGCCCAAGTTCGATGCGCCACTCCTCCTCGATGTCGCGCAGGATATCGACCATTTTCCAGAAGGCGGCATGGCCGCGTTCTGTGGACCGCACCACGCGCGCACTGCCGTCGCCGGGAATGTCGGAGCGGACGAGATAGCCGTAACCTTCGAGACTGCTGAGCAACTGGTTGATGGCCTGTTTGCTCATGCCGGCACGCTCGGCGATGGTGCCGGGCCGCGCGCCGTCCGGTCCGGGAAACTGCAACACCGCCATATGCGGCAGGCGCAATTCGTCGAAACCGGCGGCGTTGAGCTCCTTGATCAGCCGCCGCTGGATCGCTTGTGCCGGCACGCGCAGCAGGGCGCCGATCAGCAGGTTCTCGGTCTTGGTCTGCAGAATTTCCGTCGAGGTGGCCATTGACGATCCGGTAAATTGAGTTTACTGATAGCTAGTAAATGTAATTTACCGGAGAGGTTTGCGCAATGTCAGTCACGAATCTTCGGGTCAATCCAGCCGACGAGACCATCGGCGACAAAGGGCTGTCGATTCGTTTCCTTGTGACGCGCGACAGTTCGAACGGCAGCATCGCCGCCTTTGAGTTGAAGGTTGCCAGCGGACTGCGCCTGCTGGCGCCGGCGCACAGCCATGATCACTACGAAGAGACGATCTACGGCATTGACGGGGTGCTGACCTGGACCGTCGACGGCAAGCCGATCGAGGTCGGACCAGGAGAGGCGCTGTGCATTCCGCGTGGCGCAGTCCATCGCTTCGACAACAATGGCAGCATGGATGCGAAGGCGCTGTGCGTCGTCACACCGGCGGCGATCGGCCCGGACTATTTCCGCGAGATATTCGCCATGTTCCACGCCGCCGCCGGCGGTCCGCCGGACAAGGCCAAGATGATGGACATCATGCGCCGCCACGGGCTGACGCCGGCAGCGCCGCCACCAAGCTGAAGTCGGTCGAAGAGGCGCTGGTCACTCGCCGCAAGCGGTGAAGGTGGTGCCCGGGTTCCAGTCCTTGAAGGCGATGGTCTGGCCTTCGACCGAGACGGTCTTGTGCTTCGTGCTGCCGTCCGGCTGCTTTTCGCTGCTGGTGCCTTTGCCGGTCAGCGCATTGTACTCGCAGGCGCTTTCGGCATTCTCCTCCATATAGTCATAATGGTCATAGGCAAAGCCGGCGGCGATGAAGGCATCGTTGCGCCAGGCGATGGTCAGCGTCATGTCGGTCCGTTCGCTGCCGATCCGCATCGCCGGCTGGTAGAGTTTGATCGAGCCGTTGGGCAGCATCGTCAGTTCCGGCTCGGTGTCGGAGTTCTCGTTGCCCGGGCGGTCGTAGTTGTTCCATTCGCCGAGGATCTGCCCGTGCACGATTTCAACGGGCTTGAGGTAATTGTGCTCCTATTCCGAGATTTTCTACAGCGGGGCCGGGAGAAAAATGTTCGGGTCGAGGGACAGAGGGGAGCGCGAAGGAACGCCGTACGCGCCCGACAAGTTTGCTGCCGGAAACTGACAGCGACTCGTGCCATTCTGGTCGATGACGATGGGCATGATGCCGGAGGCAGGATGACAGTGAAAAAAGAGGACATGATGGCGCGAGCGACACCGAACAGGCAGGCCAACTGATGGCGCCGGTCAAAGTCGATCCCGAGAAGGTCCGCGAGTTCCCGGATGCCGCCAGCTTCCACGCCTGGCTCGGCAAGCACCACGCCACGGAAAGCGAAGTGTGGATCAAGGTGCACAAGGTGGGGTCGGGACTGAAGTCGATCACGCCCAAGGAAGCCATCGACGTGGTGTTGTGCTTCGGCTGGATCGATGCGGTGCGCAAGGGGCTGGACGAGAAGAGTTTCCTGCAGCGCTACACGCCGCGCGGCAGGAAGAGTATCTGGAGCCTGATCAACATCGACAATGTCGCGCGGCTGGTCGAGGAGGGCCGCATGACCGAACATGGGCTGAAACAGGTCGAGGCGGCCAAGGCCGACGGACGCTGGGCGCGCGCCTATGGCAGCGGCAAGGAGATGAAAATCCCCGATGATTTGCAAGCGGCCATCGACGCCGAGCCGGCAGCGAAGGCGATGCTGGCAAAGCTCAGCGCGCAGAACCGCTTCGCGCTCGCCTTCCGCACCCACAACATGAAGACCGAGGCAGGGCGCAAGAAGAAGATCGAGACTTTTGTGGCGATGCTGAAGCGCGGCGAGACGATCCATCCGCAGGGCAGGAAGTAAGCCCCTCAGGCGCCCGAGTGCGGATCGATGCTGTAGGGGTGCACGGGATAGCCGGGACCGATGGCATCGCGCACGCGGTGGATCCACGCCATGAGTGCCGGGCAATCTGTCAGAGAGAAGCCACAATCCTCGGCGCGATGGCTGTAGGCATAGACGGCGATGTCCGCGATCGTGATGTCGTTTCCGACGAGAAACGGGGTGTCGCCAAGGCTGCGGTTGAGTGCGGCGAGGGTGCGGGCTCCGGCTTCGCGTTTGCCCGCAACCATGCCCTGGTTGCGATCGAGCCGTCCGGTCAAGGTCCAGAAGCGCAGCGAGCCGATGACCGGCTCGACATTGTATTGTTCGAAGAACAGCCACTGCATGATTTTGGCGCGCCGATACCGGTCCGCCGGCAGAAAGGGCGTTCCTTCAGCAAGGTAGGTGAGGATCGCATTGGATTCGGCGATGGCGCTGCCGTCTTCGAGCTGAAGCACGGGAACCGCACCGGCCGGGTTGAGAGCAAGGAAGGCGTCGGCGCGGCTCTCGCCCTCGAAAATCGAGACGAGACGACTGTCATGGGAGATGTCGAGCAGCCCCAGGAGGACCCGGACTTTCCAGCCATTTTGCGATGGCAAATAGTCGTGGAGCGTGAGCATGGCTTCTCCTTCTGCGGCGAGGGGCTAGCGTTTCGCATGCGGCCCCGCCACCCGCCACCCGATTCCTGCGTCAGTGCGAAGACCGAAGCCGGCCGCGAGTTTTGAATCGTCGAACCGCTGTAAGCGTTTGTTTTTACGCAGGTCCTGGAACTGCGTGGCCAAGAAAAAAGCCGCCCTCGCTTTCGAGTGGCGGCCTTTTCCCGGGAGGATATCAAGAGAGAGTCAGAGCCAGACGGTTGACGGCTGTTGTTCACTGGTTCAGATCGACCGGTGTCACTCCAAGAAGCTTCAGGGCGTTGGCGAAGGTCCTGATACCTTGTGCCTGCTTGCGCTCGGCACAAAGCCGGTTTGCCTTGTCCTGGAGCGCGGTTGCCTCGGCGATCTCCCTGGCATCGGCTCCGGGTTCGGCTTTCGCTTGAATGACCCCGTCGAGTTGAAGACCGAGCCGGCTGCAATATTCGCTTCGGGTAACCGCCGCTTCCGCACCCGATTGCGCGACCGCAAGCATGGCGAGCGAAATGCCTGTCAGGGCAGCCATCCATCCGGTCGAACGTCGTTGCATGTTTGCGGACCATCTCTTTGCGTTGTGCCGCAGCGCTTCGGCCACTGCGGGGATGGTTATGACAGGCGATGTTTTCGCCAGTTTTTCCGGAGTGTTGAATCTTGTTTCTGGAGTGTGTCTGGCGGTGAAGCTGCCAATCTCCCACGTTGTGGGGGAGATGCCCGGCAGGGCAGAGGGGGGCGCCAAGGATCACCAAGTTCGTTGGTATCGCGACAGTTGCAAATGCTTCGGCCTAGATCGATGGATTGAGACGCCAGCGGGACAGCCCCCCCTCTGGCCTACCGGCATCTCCCCACGAGGGGGAGATCGGCTGTATGCGGCGCTTGCGCCTCTTCCTTTGCGGCCATCCTTCGCGTAAGGCGCCGGGCAAATCCTTTCATCGCAGACTCAGCCCCGGAAACCGCATGATCAGACTTGAAAGCATCAGCAAGCAGAACGGCCGTCAGCTTGTCTTCATCGAAGCGTCGGCGGCCCTGCAGAAGGGCGAGAAGGTCGGCCTTGTCGGGCCGAACGGCGCCGGCAAGACGACGCTGTTTCGCATGATCACAGGCCAGGAGCAGCCCGACGAGGGTCAGGTGCAGGTCGATCGTGGCGTCACCATCGGCTATTTCAGCCAGGATGTCGGCGACATGGAAGGCCACAGCGCTGTCGCCGAAGTGATGAACGGCGCCGGTCCGGTCTCTGAAGTCGCGGCTGAAATGGCAGCACTCGAGGCGGCCATGGCCGATCCCGATCAGGCCGACCAGATGGACGAGATCATCGAAAAATATGGCGAGGCGCAGCACCGCTTCGAGGAGCTCGACGGCTACGCGCTCGATGGCCGTGCGCGGGAAGTGCTCGATGGCCTGGGTTTCAGCCAGGAGATGATGGACGGCGATGTCGGCAAGCTCTCCGGCGGCTGGAAGATGCGCGTGGCGCTGGCGCGCATCCTTTTGATGCGCCCCGACGCCATGCTGCTCGACGAGCCGAGCAACCATCTCGACCTGGAAAGCCTGATCTGGCTGGAATCTTTCCTGAAGGATTATGACGGCGCGCTGCTGATGACCTCGCATGACCGCGAGTTCATGAACCGCATCGTCAACAAGGTGGTCGAGATCGATGGCGGTTCGCTGACCGCCTATTCGGGAAACTACGAATTCTACCAGCAGCAGCGGGCTATCGCCGACAAGCAGCAGCAGGCGCAGTTCGAGCGCCAGCAGGCGATGCTGGCCAAGGAGATCGCCTTCATCGAGCGCTTCAAGGCGCGTGCCTCGCATGCCGCCCAGGTGCAGAGCCGGGTGAAGAAGCTGGACAAGATCGACCGCGTCGAGCCGCCCAAGCGCCGACAGACCGTTTCCTTCGACTTCCAGCCGGCGCCGCGCTGCGGCGAGGATGTCGTCACGCTGAAGAACGTCCACAAGGGTTACGGCAGCCGCTCCATCTATGAGGGGCTCGACTTCCAGGTCCGCCGCCGCGAGCGCTGGTGCATCATGGGCGTCAATGGCGCCGGCAAGTCGACGCTCTTGAAGCTGGTCGCCGGCGCTTCCGATCCCGACACCGGCACGGTCGCGCGGGGGCCCAGCGTGAAGATGGGCTACTTCGCCCAGCACGCCATGGAAGTGCTGGAAGGCGAGCGCACCGTGTTCCAGACGCTGGAAGATGCATTCCCCCAGGCCGGCCAGGCGCCGCTCAGGGCACTTGCCGGCTGCTTCGGCTTTTCCGGCGACGAGATCGAGAAGAAGTGCCGCGTGCTGTCAGGCGGCGAGAAGGCGCGGCTGGTGATGGCGCTGATGCTGTTCGACCCGCCCAATCTGCTGGTGCTGGACGAGCCGACCAACCATCTCGACATCGCCACCAAGGAGATGCTGATCACCGCACTCTCGCAGTATGAAGGCACCATGCTGTTCGTCTCGCACGATCGGCATTTTCTGGCAGCCCTTTCCAACCGCGTGCTGGAACTGACGCCCGAAGGCATCCACACCTATGGCGGCGGCTATACGGAATATGTCGAGCGCACCGGGCAGGAAGCGCCGGGGTTGAGGAGCTAGGGACACGGCGGCTATCGACCCACGACGTTCATACGGTCGGTGTCCAGGCCTAGGAGCGATCTGCTTGTGGGAAGAAGAGTTCTGTGTACTCTCCACCATGCTTAGGAAAGGCTTCGGGATGAGAATTGCCATGTCCGTCGCATTGGCCGCGACAGTTGCCGGATGCGCGACCTCTCCGGTCGACTATGGAGCGTCGCTTTCGCAGCAGGACCAGAAATGGGCGTCGCCGCAATGCCAGCAAGCCCGGGCGGCGGCTTCGGACTACGACGCTCGCGAAAAGCAGCACCCGGGTTGGGCATTCGTCGCGCTTGGCCCGTACGGGTTGGGGATCCTGGCGGCTGTCAAGGAGCACGAGCAGAAGCAACGAAAATTGGTCGCGCGCGAGGTGCACCTGCAATGCTCGAGCCTTCCGCTGCCGAAGGAACTGCAGGGCGACTTGAACCCTGCGAGCGAAAATCAGAAATATCCATAGTTGCGACTGCCTCCTTCGCGATCAAGCGGAGGCGCCGGCGAAGGGCTCTGAGAAAGGCCCGCATCAGCCGGCCGGTTGGCTGCCGGTGTTAACCGCCAATTGCGCGTCAAAGGCACGCTTGTAGGCGGGCCGCGCTTCGCCGCGAGCGACATAGGCGGAGAGGTTCGGATAGTCGTCCAGAATACCCGACGCTCTCAGCCTGAGCAGCACCGACACCATCATCAGGTCGCCGGCGCTGAAGGCCCCATCGAGCCAGTCGGCATCGCCAAGGCGACGCGAAAGTTGGCCCAGCCGGTTACGGACGCGATCCTGAACGAGAGGCATGCGTTGCGCGGACCAGGACTTGTCGGCCTCATGGATCCTGGCGGTTGCGAGCTCAAGGATCGACGGCTCCACCGTGCTGAGCGCGGCGAACATCCATGTGATCGCACGCGCCCGGGCATTCGCATCGTCTGGCAACAGGCCGGTATGGTGCTCCGCGATATGGAACACGATCGCCCCCGTCTCGAACAAGCCGAGATCGCCTTCTTCGTAGGTCGGAATCTGCCCGAAAGGATGAAGTGCCAGATGTGCGGGTTCCTTCATCGCCCTGAACGAAACAAGACGAACCTCGTAGGGTTGGCCCACTTCTTCCAGCGCCCAGCGAACGCGCGTGTCACGCGCCAGTCCCTTGCCGCCGTCGGGCGACCGTTCAAAGGCTGTGATGGTGGGGATCATTGGAAGGCTCCGGGGTTGTCTGGTGTCCAGTTCTTGCGTTTGCATCCAAAGGACGAACGACCGGCAACATTCCCGACACCTATCTCATTTTTTGGCGATTGGATTCGCGGTTTGGACTGGCCGAGAGCATCCTCGGTGCTAGCGCAGCAGGCCTTCCGCCTCGAATGTGTCCCAGCCTTCCAGCTTTGGCCGTGGAGCGTCATCCTTGCGCGAATTGCGGGTAATGCGAACCTTGCCTTCCCGCTTTCCTGCTCGCGTCAGAGCGGCCTTGCCGGCCCCGCGCCGTCTGTTCTCAGTGACTTCCCGCGCATCCTCTTCTCTCCAGCCTGTCGCCAGGTCACGATCGAGAATGTCCTCGATGTGCCGTGGATCGAAGACATGGAAGGTTACGGCCTTGGAGCGCCCGCGCATCTTCACGGTGCGCGTGCCGACGCTTTTCAGGCGGCCATCCTTGAGCCACTTGTGACGCTCGCGGGAGGAGATCGCGAGAATGTCCTCTGCCTCTCGCGGAAGCACGGCCAGCGCTTCAATCCCGTCCAGTGTCCGGGAGATGGTTGCCGACGCGGCCTGGAACGCATCCGCATCGGTTTGCACCATGCGCAACACGATGCGGCCCGCCTCAGCCTTGGCAAACTTCCTCACCGCCCACGGCAGGCGGGCTCGAACTTCACGCTCGATCCCTTTCAAGCGCAAGGCGGAGCCAAGCGTCGCCGATGGCGGTAGTGGCCATTCGGCAACCAATGACGGGGTAGCTGTGCTCATGCCTCGCCCGAACCTGCCGTTAGGGACACCCGAACCTGCCGTTAGGGACAATTGCCGTGACGATGCCGCTCAGGATATTCCAAAAGGAACCGCGCTGCTTGTCCGCCATATACCATTTCGCTCATCAAGGGCCTCGTGAAACGATGGATCCCACAACGGAAATCAGGCTTGAAAGGTTCCTTTAGCACGGGGATCGCGAAGAGGGACGATTCCGTCGCCAGATTGGTCCATTCTCGGTTCACGGAGCCATCGCGACGCTGCCTTTGCTGCTTCGTCCTAGTCAGGGCAGCGTCATCGGCAACGCCATCGGGGAGGGGCCATTACCCCGCGGCCAGCCATTTGCGCGACTGGGCGAAAGCCTTGAAGGCCTTGGCCTCCATCGGGCGGCCAAAAAAATAGCCTTGCAGGATATCGCAGCCGAGCTCTTTCAGGATGCGCGCATGCTCCATCGTCTCAACGCCTTCGGCAACCACTTCGATACCGAGCGATTTGCCGATCTCGATGATCGACGCAACCAGTTGCCGCTGCGCCACCGAGCCGGTGATGGGTGTGATCAGTTGGCGGTCGATCTTGAGGCGGCGCGGCCGCAGCTTGAGCAGCGAGACGATCGAAGCATGGCCGGTGCCGAAATCGTCGATCTCGATGTCGATGCCGAGATCCTTGATGTGCTCGATGTTCCAGGTGACCAGATCGTCGTTCTCGTCGAGGAAGATGGACTCCACCAGTTCGAACGACACGGTTCCCGGCTTGATGTCGAGCTTGCGCAGGCCCTCGATCAAGTCCTTGTCCTCCAGGCGCCTGGCCGAGACGTTGACCGACACGCGCGGGATGTTGAGGTGGCTGCGCGACCAGCGCTCGAGATTCTCCAGCGCGTGTTCGAGGACGATGCGGTCGATCAGCGCCACGACATTGAGTTCTTCGGCCACCTTCAGATAGGCGTCGGGGGCCAGGATGCCGCGTCGCGGATGCTTCCAGCGCGACAACGCCTCGACGCCGACGATCTCGAGCGTCCTGGCATCGAACTGCGGCTGGTAGTAGGCGGTGAATTCGTGCCGCTCCAACCCGCCCAGGATCTCGTCGGCGGTCTGCTTGGTCCGAACGATCTCGCTCTGCAGCTCTTCGTTGAAGAACTCGTAGCGGTTGCGGCCGCGGCTTTTCGCCCGGTAAAGCGCGAGATCGGCGTTGACGAGCAGTTGCCTGGCATCGACGCCGCTGTTGGCGGCAATGCCGATGCTCACTCCGAACCGGCACGGATGGCCGCGATAGTCGACAGGCTGGCGCATTGCCTCGATGATGCGGTCGGCCAGCGCCGCGAGCTGTTCGTCGTCACGCCCATGGCTCACCACGACGAACTCGTCGCCGCCGATGCGCGCAACGAAATCGGCTGCGTCCGCATTGGCCTTGATGACATTCGAGGCATGCATCAGCATGGCATCGCCGGCGGCGTGGCCGAGCGTGTCGTTGATTTGCTTGAAGCGGTCGAGGTCGAGATGCAGCAGCGCCGTATGGCGGTCCGGTTCGCTGTTTTCGGCCAGCAGCTCGTCAAGATAGCGGCGGTTTGGCAGGCCGGTCAGAGAATCGTGCAGCGCCGCATACTCGATATGCGCCTTGGCAAGCTTCAGCTCGGCATTCTTCGATTCCGTCAATTGGCGCTCGCGCACAAGGGTCTCGTTGAGCAGCACGTCGCTGGTCACGTCCCATTCGGCGCCGATCAGCTTTGGCGTGCCGTCGATATCCTGGAAGAAGCTGGCGCGCGTGCGCACATGGCGGACCGTGCCGTCGGGGCGCAGGAGCCGGTATTGTGAGGAGTAGAGGCCTTTTTTCGCGGTGGCCAGATCGAAGTCCCGCAGCGCCCGACCGATGTCGTCGGGATGGATCGTCTGCGCCCAGTCATCATAACCGCGCGGCTTGCCGTCGGCTGGCTTGCCGTAGATTTCGTTGACGCGGTCATCCCACAGCATTTTGTTGGTGGCGAGGTCGTGTTCCCATACCCCGATGCCCGAGGCTTCCAGCGCCAGCTCCAGGCGGCCGGACAGGCGTCTGAGCTCGGCATAGTGTTTCTGCCTTTCGCCGAACAGCCGCCCGGCAACGAGGATCGGCAGCACCACCAGCGCGCCGGCGAGCGTCATGAGCGCCCTCAGCAGCCACTCATTCTTCGGAGCGGCTGGCCAGCCGCCCTTGGGTATGGCCGAAATCCGCCAGGAGCCTGAAGGCAGCTGCACATCGGCGGACACGGGGTTGCCGGCCACGACATTGTCGCCGCCGAAGAAGCGTTCGCCGCCGCCGCCCAGCGCATCCGCGCCGGTGAGCGCGACATCGATGTCGAGATCGGGGTTGGTCAGCCCGCTCGCCGCGTAGAGCCTGTCGACATCGACCACCGCCGAGACGATGCCCCAGAAGCGGTTGCCGCCGCGCGCCGTCGGCACGAAGACCGGAATGCGCCCGATGAAGCCGCGACCGCCTTGAGTCAGATTGACCGGCCCGGCAAACACCAGCACGTGCAGGTCGCGCGCCCGAAGCGCTGCCTTGCGTTGGGCCTCGTTCTTGCGATAGTCGAGCCCGATCGCCTTCTCGTTGCCTTGCATCGGGTACATCAGCGAGATGACGAGATCGGGCGCGCCGGCGATGTTGCGCAATTGCGATTTCTGCTGCAACAGATTGCCCGCGAGTGAGGCAAATCTCTGCTGGCCCATATAGGGCTCCGTGACGATGGTCGAGACGAGGCCCTGAACAAGCTGGAGATTTCCGCCTATGTTGCCTTCGAGCTTGGCGCGGATGATGTTGACCTTGGCCAGCACATCGGCGCGCGCCAGTTGATCCGAGACCCTACTGTTCTGCTGGTCGGCAAAGACGGCGCAGGCCAAAAGCACGACAAAAGCAATCGCCGCCGGCAAGTTGGCGGACGAAAAAACCGCCTGTCTCAAGCGGCCGAGACTGAGTTCCGTCGTAACCAATTCGACCCAAATACCTCTCTTGAACAACAGCCCACCGGTCGAATCTAGTAGCAAACGCTTAAATTTACCCTTCCAGGCTGGCGGGAAGTTTCAGTATCTGCCTATGCTGGCATTTCGGTTTGCAGGCTGGATCAGGCGCAATGGACCTGCGCTAAAGATTCGCCTCGGCGAAGATGCGCGACGCCCAGTCGAGGAAGACGCGAAGGCGCGGCGAGAGCTGTCTGTTTTGCGGGTAGAGCGCCGACAGCGGCGTCGGCGATGGCAGGCAGTCGGCCAGCACCTCCACGAGTGTCCCATCGGCCAGATCCTTTTCGAAGCGATAGCGCGGCGCCTGGATGAGGCCGAGCCCGAGCCGTGCCAGATCGGCGGCGGTGTCGGAATTGTTGGCGGCGACGCGGCCCGGCAGCCTGACCTCGCGGGTCTTGCCGCCGACGGTGAATTCGAACGGAAGGATCTCGCCGGTGCGCGACGAGACGAAGCCGACCGCCTGGTGGCCATCGAGCGCATCGGGGGAGGCGGGTGTGCCGTGCCTTTCGAGATAGGCGGGGCTGGCGCAGGTGATCTCGCGGATGACGGCCAGGCGGCGCATGATCATGCCGCTGTCGGGCGGCTCGCCAACGCGGATGACGCAGTCGACGCCCTCGCGCACGAGATCGACCAGCCGGTCGCTCTGGCCGATCTGCAGGTCGATGCGGGGAAAGCGGGCAAGGAACTGTGGCAGGCGCGGCAACAGGAAGGTGCGTGTGAGCAGCGTGCTGGCGTCGATGCGCAGCAGGCCGAAAGGCTCCGCGTTGCGGAAGGCGGCCTCGGCATCCTCGATCTCGGCCAGGATCGACAGGCAGCGCCGATAGTAGGCTTCGCCGTCCTGCGTCGCGTTCACCTGCCGCGTCGTTCGTTCCAGAAGCCGCGCGCCGAGATGCTCTTCCAGCCGCCGGATCGCTTCCGTCGCGGTTGAACGCGGCAGGCCGAGATCGGCCGCGGCAGCGGTGAAGCTGCGCCGCTCCAGAACGCGAACAAAGAGCCGCATCGTGTCCAGCCGATCCATGGCCTTTGTTCGCAGTTTCCGAATAGTGATGTCAATAGGCGGCTGATTATCCCGAATTGACTTTGCCTATATCCGTGTCACCAACAGCACGGAGACACTTCCATGACATCTAACCACACCAGAACGGCGATCGTGACCGGCGCCTCCAAAGGCATCGGCGCCGCCATCGCACGGCGGCTCGCCCGCGACGGCGTCGCCGTCGTCGTCAACTATGCACGGGGCCGCGCGGAGGCCGAAGCGATTGTGCGCAGCATCGAAGCCGGCGGCGGCAAGGCGATCGCCGTTCAGGCCGATGTCGCCGATCCGAGCGGCATCGCAGCGCTGTTCGACGCCGGCGAAAAGGCGTTCGGCGGCATCGACATCCTCGTCAACAATGCCGGCATCATGAAGACGTCGCCGATCGCGCAGACCGACGATGCTTCGTTCGACACGCAGATCGCGATCAATCTCGGCGGCGTTTTCCGCGGCATGCGCGAAGGGGCGCGCCGGCTTCGCGACGGCGGCCGCATCGTGAATTTCTCCAGCAGCGTCGTCGGCCTCTACCAGCCGGGTTACGGCGTCTACGCCGCCACCAAGGCGGGCGTCGAGGCGATGACCCACATCCTGGCCAAGGAGCTTGGAGCGCGCCGCATCACCGTCAACGCGGTGGCGCCCGGACCGATCGAGACCGCGCTGTTCATGGACGGCAAGAGCGAGGCGCAGATCGAAGCCATCGGCAAGATGATCCCGCTCGGACGGCTTGGCCAGCCCGACGACATTGCCGGACTGGTCTCGTTCCTGGCCGGGCCGGACAGCTTCTGGGTCAACGGACAAATCATCCGCGCCAATGGCGGCGTTGTCTGAGGAGATGATCATGCAAAAGACAATCCTGATCACCGGTGCCTCCAGCGGCTTCGGCGCGATGACCGCGCGGGGGCTCGCAAGAGCCGGCCACATGGTCTATGCCTCGATGCGCGACCCCTTGGCGCGTGGCGGCAGCCGAGATGGAAGAATTCGCTCGCGACGAGGGCCTGGCGCTCAAGTCGATCGCGCTCGACGTGACCTCGGACGCTTCGGCCGACGCGGCGGTCCGGCAGATCCTCAACGAGGCCGGCCGGCTCGACGTGCTCATCCACAATGCCGGGCATATGGGGTTCGGGCCGGCCGAGGCGTTCTTGCCCGAGCAACTGGCGCAGATCTATGACGTCAATGTCGTCGGCACGCAGCGCGTCAACCGTGCGGCCTTGCCGCACATGCGCTCGCTCGGCCGGGGGCAGATGATCTGGGTCGGCTCGAGCAGCACGCGCGGCGGCACCCCGCCGTTCCTGGCGCCCTATTTCGCAGCCAAGGCCGGCATGGATGCGCTGGCGCAGAGCTATGCGCTGGAACTCGCCCGCTTTGGCATCGAAACGACGATCGTCGTGCCGGGTGCCTTCACCAAGGGCACGGAGCATTTCGACCATGCCGTAGCGCCGGCCGATGCCGCGCGTGTCGGCCACTACTGGTCCGGCCCTTACGCCGGTGTCGACCAGCAGGTGCTGAAAGAGCTGGCTGCACTGGAGCCGGCGGACGCCGATCCAGCCAAGGTCGCTGACGCCATCGTCGATCTCGTCGCGATGCCGCATGGAAGCCGGCCGCTGCGCGTCCACATCGATCCTTCCGATGACGGCGCAGCGATCGTCAACGGCGTTGCCGACCGCGTACGCGCGCAACTCGTGGAACGGATCGGCCTTGCCGACCTGCTCCATCCCAAAGCCTGAAATCCACCCTCAAGAGACAGGAAAACGATCATGCCATTCGCCAACATCAAGATGCCGCAGGCCGCTCTCTCCAAGGCGCAGAAGGAAGAACTTATCCATCGAACCACAGCCATGTTCGTCGACTTCTTCGGCGAGGGGGTGCGCCCTTACACGATGGTGCTGGTGGAGGAGGTCGCCGATGGCGGCTATGGCCGCGCCGACGAAGTGTTCATCGTGCCGGAAGCCTATCGCGCGAAGGAGTAGCGCAAGGCAAGCGACGGCGGTTCGAATTCCCGCACGCACCCGTCATATGGCGACTGGTCGCTGCGAACTGCAACGTTCATCCCGGCTGCCGATGTCTTGTTGCGTCTCGGCTTCCCAAACACCGATGCCCCCATTGGGTGACATGCATTAGGCGGGGTCCGGGTGAACGGTCCCTGGCTGTCCACCTGTCACACCCCTGTTCAGGCGTCTCGGGACACCGCGCTCAGCGACTGCGATACAGTCTCATCCGCGTGTATCAAGCTGCATCTGCCGCTGCAAAATGCGCCATCTGGTCTTCGTATGCCTTCACGAAGGCAGGCCGGGCCGTGGCGCGCGCGACGTACCCGCGACAGGCGGGATAGTTCGCCAGCCCGTCGAACCGATCGACGAGGCGCAACACGTCCGCCATCAAGATGTCGGCGACGGAGAAACTCTGGGCGAGCCATTCGCGCCCCGCCAGTACCGGTTCCATGTGCTGGAGCCGGTGAACCTTGAGGAACCCGTCCATCATCTTCCAGGCCGCCGTGTCGTGGCTCTCCCCCGAGAACACCAATATGGACCAGGGCAGGCTCGCCGCCTCGACCGAATTCAGGGCCGCGAACAGCCATTCCTTGGCGTCGCTGCGACCGCGCGGATCGGCGGGCAGCAGCGCATCGCTACGCTCGCCGAGGTGCAGCAGGATCGCGCCGCTCTCGAAGATCGAGATGTCTCCATCGGTCAGCCACGGCGCCTGCCCAAAGGGTTGATGCGCGAAATGCTCGGCCCTTCGATCGCGGAAGGGCGTGCTCTCGACGCGGTAGGGCAACCCGGCCTCTTCCAGCGCCCAACGCACCCGTATGTCACGCACATAGCCGCGCGGCGTTTCGGGAACCCAATCATAGGTGGTGAGGATCAGGTCGACCATTCGGCATCTCCAAGGAAAATAGGCAGCTTGTCGAGGAGACCTCTCCAGCCTTCCTCATGACTTTTGCGCGCATCTTCGTCGGGCAGATGCTCGTGGAGCAGCGTCAGTTCCGTGCCGCCGTCAAACGGCTCAAGCAGAAACGTTACCAGTGACTCTCGTTCTGGCATTCCGGGCCATTCCCAGGTGAAGACCAGCTTCTTCTCGGGAACCACGTCCTGATAAATCCCGGTGGGATTGTGCTCATCGCCGTTGAGCAATCGGAATACAACGCTAAATCGACCCCCCGGTCGCAAGTCGACATCGGCCCTGAGCGTTGGCCCCGCATCGGGACCCCACCACTGCATCATCAATGCGGGCTGCGTGATCGCCGCCCAGACCTTGGCGGGCGAGGCTTTGATCCTGCGCACGATGGTCACGCTCGGGAGGCGGCCGATCATCGTTCGCCACCCTCTTCCACGAGCGTGACAAGTCGATCGAGGCTTACCGTCCAGAGGCGTTCATACCGGTTGAGCCACGCCATCGCCTCTTGCATCGGCGCGACCGCGAGATGAACCGACACGGTCCGACCGGTTTTGGTCCGCGTGATCAATCCCGCATCGGACAGCACATCCAGATGCTTCATCATTCCGGGAAGTTTCAGCGAAAACGGCCGAGCCAGCTCGCTCACCGACAGGCCGGGTTCGTCCATCAACTGCAGCAGGATGCCCCGCCGCGTGGGGTCGGCGAGCGCCCGGAACGTGCGGTCCATACCGGATGATTTATGCTTCACCATATAGCGAAGTATCTATCGTTTACCCTGGCGGAGTCAACCATTGGATATCTCGCTAGAACCATTTGCACGACGTCTTGGGTGGAGTTGGCTCGGCGAAGCCGAGACCCAAGAGGTGGCCTTTTCGCAAGCGCAGGCCTTCGCCGCCTCAACCGCTCTTCGTCGTATCAACCCACTCAGCCGCCACTTCGGCAAACATCCAGTCGCGGAACGCCCTGATCTTTTTCTGGCGCAGCGCGCCATCGCGATAGACGACGTAGTAGCGCGAGGCGGATTTCAGCGCGAGGTCGAAGGGACGAACCAGCCGCCCCGCGGCAAGATCGGCCGAGACCAGCGCGCTTCGGCCGAGCAGCACGCCTTCGCCGTGCACAGCGGCCTCAACGGCAAAGGTGGCGGAATCGAAGCGCACGCCGCGTTTGGGGTCGACATCGCCAACGCCGGCATGTTGCAGCCATGTTGCCCAGTCGATGCGAAAGGCATCATGGATCAGCTTGTGATGCCTGAGATCTCCGGGCAGGCGCAACGGATGTTCGCCTTGCAGCAGCTCCGGGCTGCAGACGGGGAAGACCTCTTCATCGGCAAGAAATTCCGCCGTCACCCCGGCATAGCCGCCTTTACCGTAACGGATGGCGATGTCGATGCCGTCGCTGACGAAATCGGAAAGCACGCCCGAGGTCGACAGCCGCACGTCGATATCGGCGTTGGCGCGATGGAAGCGATGCAGCCTCGGCACCAGCCAGCGGCCGGCAAAACCGTCCGATGTGCTGACATTGAGGATGCCCGTGGTGCGGTCAGGCGTGGCGGCGATGGTGGCGGCGGCGATCTGGTCCAGCGCCGTCCTGACTTCCGACGCGTAGGCGGCGCCCAGCGGGGTCAGGCGCACGGACCTCGTCCCCCGATCGAAAAGCTGAATGCCCAGCCTGTCCTCGATGTTGCGGATGGCGCGGCTGACCGCGCCGTGGGTCACGTTGAGCTCACCCGCCGCCTTCGAGAAACTCAGATGCCTGGCGGCAGCCTCGAAGGCGGGCAGGGCAGTGAGGGGCGGCAGTCTGCGCGGCATGATCCACCTGTGAGCATTACTCACAAATCCTGCACAAAGAGTCGTTTGTCATCCAGCCCGGAAATGTCCAATCTATAGGTCTAGCAGCGCATCCAGATCGGATTTCCCATCTCGCCGCTGCGCTGAACGACCAGAAACAGTGTGAGCAATCGTCATGCTCGTCCATCGCGGACGGCGTCGGCACGCCTGCGCCCAGCGAAACACAGGAGACGAACAATGAACCCGACCCTCGAATCCATCAGCGCCGCGATGAGCGGCCTTGCACGCAGAACCACGGCAGTCGTCGAGCGCCGCCGCATGCTGCGCCGGGTAGCGCGCTTCTCGGACCATCGTCTGCACGATTTCGGCCTCGAGCGCGACTGGGACGGCTCCATTCTGCGCAATGGGAGGGCGATATGACCAGCACCCTGATCATCGGCGCAACGGGGCTCCTCGGCAGCGAGATGGCGAAGGCCAGCGGCCACAATGGCGATCGCCTGCACGTTCTGGTTCGTCCAGCAACAGCCGGGAATGAAGAGCGGCTGCGCCCGCTGAAGGAGCTCGGCGCTAAAATCCATGTCGGCGATCTCGACGACTATGACAGCCTCGTTCGCGCTGCCGGCGCGGTGGATCGCGTCATCAGTTCGGTGCATGTGGATTCGGCCAGCGAGATGACGCTGGTGCGCTCGGTTCGCGATGCCGGCGTCTCCCGCTACGTGCCTTCCGCCGGCTTCGGCCTCGACTTTGCCGCCGCCGCACCGGGCTCGGTTCCATCGCTCGATCTCAAGCGAGCCGTGTTCGACGCGATCAGGCAAGCGGATCTGCCCTATACGGTGATCTACACCAACGGCTTCTTTTCGACCTGGGTGGCGACGCTGGGCGATTTGATGCGCTTCGGCTCGTCGCCTCTGCCTCCCGAAGAGGTGACGCTTTATGGCGACGGCAATGTGCCGGCGACGTTCGTCAGCGAGAAGGACATCGCCGCGGTTACCTTGCGTGCGCTGAATGACCCCGATGCCCTCCGCAGCGAAATCCGGATCGCCCAGAACCGGACAACCCAGAGCGAAATGATCGACCTGTGGCGCCGGGTGAGCGGCCGTTCGCCGCGCATCGTGCGCCAGGGTGGGGCGCAGCTGGAGACGATGATTGAGACAGCCCCCTGGCTCGGACTGCTGCGGGCGTTCTGGATTCGCGGCGAGACGGCGCTTGAGACGACCACGCCGGAAGCGGGTACGCTGTATCCGGAGCTGGCTTTCGAGACCCTCGAGAGCGCGTTTATGGCGATGGCTAGCGCAAAGGGCCAGGGTTGAGCGAGGCGCTGAAGCTGCCAATCTCCACCCGTGTGGGGGAGATGCCCGGTAGGGCAGAGGGGGGCGCTGTCCCGCCGATCTGTCTCGATCAATCGCGCTGCGCTCTCACGCCGGTCGGCAGGAGAAACGGCGTGGCGATCTGCTCTGTAGTGGAGGTTGGCGCTCTACGGCGCCCCCCTCTGGCCTGCCGGCCGTTCGTCGTTCGGAAAGCCAAGCAATTGGCTTTCCGTCCGCTTCGCGGACCAATCCTCAACCCCCACAAGTGGGGAGATCGGCAGCTTCAGCGCCCCTTCCGCTTCTCCACCTCGGCCTTCCTCAGAAGGAACCGCTGGATCTTGCCGCTCGGCGTCTTCGGCAGTTCGCTGACGAACTCGACCTCGCGCGGATAGGCGTGGGCCGAGAGGCGCTTGCGGACATGCTGCGCCAATTCCTCGGCCAGCGCCTCGCTGCCTTGAAAGGCAGGCGCCAGGATGACGAAGGCCTTGACGATTTCGGTGCGCTGCGGATCGGGCACACCGACCACCGCTGCCTCGTTGACCGCCGGATGTTCGATCAGCGCGCTTTCGACGTCGAACGGGCCGATGCGGTAGCCGGCCGAGGTGATGACGTCGTCGGCCCGGCCGATGAAGCTGATCGACCCATCGGGCTCGAACTCGACCGTGTCGCCGGTGCGGTAGTAGCCGCCCGCCATGGCCGGGGTTTCGGCCTGATGATAGCCGCCGAACCAGCGCAGCGGCGAGTTGGCGATGTCGACGGCGAGGACGCCGGGCTGGTTGGGGCCAAGCTCGTTGCCGGCCTCGTCGAGCACGACGATGCGGTAGCCCGGCATGGCAAAGCCGGCCGAGCCGTGGCGCACCTGGTGCGACAGGCCGTGATGGTTGTTGACCATCATGCCGTTCTCGGTCTGGCCGTAATGGTCGTGGATGGGGGCGGCGAGATGAGCGTCGAACCAGCGGATCACTTCCGGGTTGAGCGGCTCGCCGGCGCTGCTCACCACGCGCAGGCGGCCCTTGACGCTGGCGGCCGACGCGGCGCCTTCGGCCAGCAGCAGGCGGAAGGCGGTGGGCGAGCCGGCAAGGCTGGTGACGCCGAGGCGCTCGATGATGTCGTACGTGCTCCGGGCGGTGAAGGCGCCCTCGTTGAGGGTCGTGGCGATGCCAAGCAGCAAGGGGCCCGTGATGGCGTAATAGAGGCCGTAGGCCCAGCCGGGATCGGCGATGTTCCAGAAGACGTCGTCGGGCCTCAGCCCGATGGCATCGCGCATATAGGTGCCGAAAGCCATCAGCGCGCTGAGCGGCACCGGCACGCCCTTGGGGAACCCTGTCGTGCCCGAGGTCGACATCATCATGAATAAATCGTCGCCCTTGCGCATCACCGGCTGGCACTCGGGCGAGGCGGCGGCAAGGGCGGCGCTGAAATCGATGTCGCCGTCCGGCAAGGCTTCGCCTGCTGCAAGGACGGTCGCGACCCGAGGGCAATCCTCCACCTCGTCGAGCTTGCCGCGATTGGCTGTGTTGGTGACGACGAGCTTCGCGCCGCTGGTCTTCAGCCGGTGGTCGATGGCCTTGGGGCCGAAGGCGGTGAACAGCGGCTGGTAGACCGCGCCGATGCGCCACGTGCCGAGGATGAGCGCCACCAGTTCGGGAATGCGCGGCAGCATGCCCGCGACGACATCGCCGGGGCCGACGCCGGTCTGTTGGAGGACATTGCCAACGCGCGCGGACATGTCCTTGAGGTCATCGAAGGTGAATTCTCGCAACTCGCCGCCGGCGGAGATGGCGCGCAGCGCCAGCCGGTGCTGGCCGGTGTGGCGATCGCAGCATTCGATGCATGCATTGATGCCTGTGGCGGGATCGCCCTGAAGTTTTGCGATCTCATCCTCGATGCGAAAGCGCGCGACGGCGTCAATGTAGCGCGGCCGCGCCGCGGGTGTGTTGGTCATGGCAGTCCTCCCTGGCAGCGGCGCATCTCCCCATGCGGCGCTGTCGCGTGTGAGCTTGCCCGAAATTGTGGCGGTGGTCGATGCGGCGAAAGTTGATGGGGACAGGTTGGCGCTTGAACACCCCCCTCTGTCCGGCAGGATAGAGGGGGGTGCGAGAAGGATCGCGGCGCTGACGATCTGCGTGGTTGACCCAATCTGTCATCCAGCGGATAGGTCCGGCCCAAATATACTCGCTCGAGAAATCCCATGACTTCAGACACCAAGCTCTACCACGCACCCGCCGCCGCCCCCGACACCGCCTGGCAGGCGGACGTCCGCGCCGGCGTCCGCCACGTGCGCGACCTCGACCGCCTGCCGCTGTCACCCGCCGAGCGCGCGGCGACGCAAGCCGCGGCGGCGAACCACAAGGTGCGCGTTCCAAAAGCCTATCTCGACCTGATCGACTGGAACGATCCCGCCGACCCGATCCGAGCGCAGGTCATCCCGTCTCCGGATGAATTGGTGAAAACGGAGGGCGAGCTCGACGATCCGATCGCCGACCATGACTTCAGCCCGGTGCCCAGGCTCACGCATCGCCATGCCGACCGGGTGCTGTTGTTCCCGACTTATCAATGTGCGGTCTATTGCCGGTTCTGCTTCCGCAAGGAGTCGCTGACCGCGATCGGGAGAGGCTATACGCGCGAGGCGCTGGAGCCGGCGCTCGCCTATATCGCCGAGCATCCCGAAATCCGCGAGGTGATCCTGACCGGCGGCGATCCACTGTCCTTGCCCGACAAGGCGCTGGTTGAAATCCGCGCTCGCATCGAGGCGATCCCGCATGTGCGCCTCCTGCGCATCCACACGCGCGTGCCGGTGGCGTTGCCGTCGCGCATCACGTCTGGGCTGGTCGAGGCCTTGCAGGGCCGGCCGATGGTCACAATCGTCACCCATTTCAACCACCCGCGCGAGATCACCGACGCCACGGAGGCGGCCTGCCGCACGCTGCGCCAGGCCGGCTTCGTGCTGCTCAACCAGAGCGTTCTGCTGAAGGGCGTCAACGACACGATCGAGGTGCTGGAGGAGTTGTGCCGCGAGCTGATGTACCGCCTCGGCGTCAAACCCTATTACCTGCATCATGGCGACCTCGCACGCGGCATGGCGCACAGGCGCACGACGATTGCGCAGGGACAGGCGCTGGCCGGCGCGCTGCGGGCGCGGCTGTCGGGTATCTGCAACCCCGTCTATGTGCTCGACCTGCCGGAAGGCGGCGGCAAGGTGCCGATCGGACCTTGTTATGTCGAGGGAAGGCAAGAGGAGAGCTGGCGGTTGCGTGGGCTCGATGGCGAGGTGAGGGAATATACTGAGGTGGTGGCGGAGTAGAAACGCTACCGCGCCTCTCGCTCGACAAACGCCAGCACCACCACGCGCGGGGCAACGCAGTATGCGAGGCTGACCTTGCGGCCTGTCTTCGTTGTCGCGTGGCCTGCGTTCAGGTCGACGGTGATGTCCTCATAGCCCAGCACCTCGCGATCGAGCGGATAGGAGGCCTTGTAGACGGCTTCCTTGGCGGCAAAGAGGATGCGGCCGGCAAGATGCAGGTCCGCGGCGTCTATCCTGTCCGCAGGGGTTGCAACGAGCGCGAGGATGTCGTCCGGCAGAGGCTGCGCGGGCTCAACGTCGATACCCAGCGCGCTGATATGGCCAATGGGCGCCACCGCCGCCACGGCCATGTCGTCGTCGTGGGCGAGCGAACCCGTGATCCCGTCGGGCCAGACCGGCGCGCCGGTTGGCGCGCGCAGGATGGCGGCGTCGCTGACCCCAAGCTCAGCCAGCAGTCCGTGCGCGATCCAGCGGGCCGCTCCGCTTGCGCGCCGCATGGCCGGTTGGCGCGCGGGGATCGAGTGTGCTTCCTCGGGCAGCAGATGGGCCTCGTCGCCGTCGCGTATCACCCGGCATCCGATCCGGGCATTTTTGGGCGCAATGGCGATCATCGCCTGCAGCAGGGATGTTTGCGCAAGCGTGATTTCTGGGGACCGCATCACGGATCGTCCGTCCGTGCGGCGAAGGCGATATCGGCGATCATCTCTCCGTCCTCGTCGAGCCCTTCTTCGACGAAACCGGCGCTGCGATAAAGGTCTCGGGCCGCGTCATTGTCCGGTTCGTAGCAGATCGAAACGTGGCTGACGTGGCCGAGCCCCTGGATTTCGTCCAGCACTTCACGCAGCGCGGCCTTGCCGTAGCCTCTGCCCTGAGAGGCGCGGTCGATCATGAAACGGTAGATACGCGCCTCGTCGTCATCCCGCGGCGCATCGTACATCAGGAACCCGACGACACGGGTCCCGGCCACGACGACGCGTGGCCGCGCGTCCTCGTCGGTTTCGGCTTCTTCAGCGACTCCGCATTGCTGGCGACGAAATCCATCTGCTCCGGAGCGAGTTCCAAGGCCGCGACCAGGGCCAGGTTGGCCTCGGTCGCTGCAACAAGAAGGATTTCGCCAGTCTTCAAGCCGATACCTTGGAGCCATCGTCCGTGATCGGCTCGACGAAGCGATGTAGCTTGGCCGGGTTGCCGCGCCATATGGAGTTGGGCTCCAGCTCTTCGCCCTTCATCACGAAGGAGTCGACATCGACCACCGACCCTTCGCCCATCACGACGCCGTAATGGACAAAGGCTGAGGGTCCGAGCGTGCAGCCCTTGCCGATGCGGATGAAGTCGGACTTGAACGCGCCTTCCTCGAGCGAATGGGCCTGGATGACGCAGCCCTCGTTGAGGGTGGCGTCGTCGCCGATCTCCACCAGGGAGCGTTCGGTCAAATTGCTGCCGCCGTCATAGACACGGCTGCCGACCTTGACGCCCAGCAGGCGCAGGATCATCGGCCGAAACGGCGTGCCGGCGAACAGGCGCACGATCGGCGAATCCGCCAGCTTCCAGTGGCGTTCGTGGCGCCAGAAGGCGACGTCGTAGATCGTCGTCATCTGCGGCTTCAGTCTGCCAAAACCAAGGCTTGCCCGCTCGACCAGGATGTAGAACGGAATGGTGATCGCCGAGGTCAGGAGCACGGCGACGAACAGCGCGACCTCCGCCCATTCGGTGTAGTAGTTCAGCGCCCGGTCCCAGATCGCCAGCGTGGCGAACAGCATGACCCATTGCGTTGCCACGAACAGAAGGATCGTCACCAGGTTGTGGCGGTTCTTGTGCGGGATGCGCCGGCGGCGGTCGTCCTCGTCGACGCCAGCGATAAGCTCCTTGTCGCGGTTCACCATGCGCGGGATTTCAAAGGCAGGCGAACCGAGAAGCCCGACATTCTCGCGCAGCGGCCCATCGATGGGGATCATCACCTTGGTGCCGAGCAGGACGTTGTCGCCCGTGCGCCCGTCCGGCGGATAGTAGATGTTGTTGCCGAGATAGTTACGCTCGCCGATGCGCGTCGGCTCGAGCCGGAACGCCGAGGCGGACTTGTGCATGTTGATCATGAAAAGCCCGTCCGACACCATGGTTTCGGTGCCGATCTCGCACAGAAGCGGGTTTTCGTGCTGCTGGTTGCTGCCGAAGTTGGAACCGGTCTGCACCACCTTGTTGAGGTTCCAGCCGATGGCGCGCATGTAGTGGACGATTGCCGAGCTGTCGCCGAACAGGAGGCCGAGCACGCGGGAGTTGCTCGAGAATTCGGCGACCGTCTGCAGCCAGTAGCGGAAGCCGTAAAGCGTGTAGGTGCGACCTGGCTTCAGGATCAGGTTTGTCAGGCGCGGCACCAGCGTCGCCGCCAGGAAGGCCACGGCGATGTAGCCGAAAAGCGTCACCGTGGTGCCGATCGCGACGATGCCGATCGTCTCCTGATAGTCGTCGCCGACATTTTCCCAATAGCTGTGGAACAGCAGCGGCAAAGGGGTGACGATGGCAAACAGGCCAATCAGCTGAACCGCTTCGAAGAGGAAGCGCCGGATGTTGGATGGATCGACATTGCGCACCTTGCAATAGTCCGCCGTGGTCGGCACGGCCGGCGATCCATGCCAGCGTTCGCCGTCCGGGATGCTTTGCCCGCGGTGCAGCGAGGAGGAATGGCCGAGCTGGGCGCCGTCGCCGATCCTGGTGTCGATGTCGAGCGTGGAGCCGACGCCCACGAAGGCATCGCGGCCGATGGTCAGCGGCCCGGTGTGGATATAGCCCGACTGGGCCCGGTAGCCGAGGATCATCGATTCCTTGCGCAGGATGGTGTTGGCGCCGATCGAAATGAGATCCGTGCAGACGGGCACGGATTTCGATTCGATGACGGCGTTCTTGCCGAGCCTTGTGCCCAGAAGCTGCAAATAGAAGCTGTAGAGCGGGCTGCCGCGGAACAGCACGACGGGCGCGGTGCGGATCAATGTCTTGACCACCCAGAAGCGGAAGTAGCGCACACCCCAGATGGGAAACGCCTCGGCCTTCCAGCGGCCGATGAGCACCCATTTGGCGATGACGGCAAAGCCCGACATGCCGAAGAACACGGCGGCCGAAAGCGCCACGCAGCGCAGGTACAGCTGCAGCGGATTGTCGAGCGCGTCATACATCCAGTTGAGGCCGTCGTTGATCGCCCACAGGGCGACATAGCTGTAGAGCCCGTAGAACAGCAGCTGTGCCGCGCCGCAGGTCCAGTAGGCAAAGTTCGATGCCCGGCGGGTGAGGACAGGCTCGTTGGTGGCCGTCGTCATCTCGTCCGCCACGCCCAGATGCCGCGCCAGGCGCGCCACGGTCGGATGGAGATAGATGTCGCGCATCGACGCCGTCGCCCATTCCTTCCTGGTGCGCAGGCGGGCGCAGAAATGCGCCATCAGCAGCGAGTTGGCGCCGAGATCGTCGAAGAAGTTGTCCTCGACGGACACCTCGTCGAATTTCAGCACGGTCGCCAGTGCTTCGGCCAGGAAACGCTCGTCGTCATTGCCGGGCGCCACCATGGTGCGATCGGCCGAAAGCCGGATGCTCGTCGGCTTTGGCAGCTGGCGTAAATCCACCTTGTTGGAGACCGTCATCGGGATCGCCGGCAGCTCCTCCAGATAGGAGGGCACCATGTAGTCGGGCAGCCGCCGCTTCATCGTCTGGGCGAGATCGGCGCGGGAGATCGCTGCTACGCCGGCTTTGGATGCGTAATAGGCGACGAGCTCGACGCGGCCGGGCTCGATCTCCCAGGTGGTGACTGCAGCCTGCGCGATCTCGGGCTGGTCGAGCAGCACCGCCTCGATCTCGCCGAGCTCGATGCGGTAGCCGCGGATCTTCACCTGGGTGTCGATGCGGCCGGCATACTCGATCTCGCCCTGGGCGTTGATGCGGCCAAGGTCGCCCGTGCGGTAAATGCGCCTGGACGGGTTGTTCGGCAGGCCGAGAAAATCGGCAATGAATTTCTGTTCGGTCAGGTCCGGCCTGTTGAGATAGCCGACCGCGAGCCCGATGCCGGCAATGCCGATTTCGCCCAGTTCGCCAGGCTCGGCAAGCTGTGGCAGCGAAGCGTCGAGAATGACGATCGAGTAGGTCGGCAGCGGCGCGCCGATGGTCACCGGACTGTCCGGCGTCAGCGCGCCCATGGTTGCCGTGACAGTCGCCTCGGTCGGGCCATAGGTGTTGAGGATCTGCCGCCCTGGCTTCGACCAGCGCACCACCAGATTGTGCGGGCAGGCCTCGCCGCCCACCAGAAGCGTGCGCAGGCTGGGCACGTCCGATGTCATCGACGACAGAAGCGTCGGGCTGCAGGCCATGCAGGTGATGTCATGTTGGCGCAGGAAGTCGGCCAGTTCCTCGCCCACCAACGGCATCTGGCCCGGCGCCGGCACCACCGTCGCGCCGGCGACGAACGGCACCCAGATCTCTTCGGAGGAAAAGTCGAAGGCGATGGTCATGCCCTGATAGACACGATCGCCCGGCCGGTAGCCGTAGGAGGCGGCGGCGACCCGGATGAAGTTGACGAAGCTCTGGTGGTTGATGACGACGCCCTTGGGCTTGCCTGTCGTGCCCGAGGTGTAGAGGATGTAGCAGGTGTCGTCGGCAGAAGCGGTCTTGGCATGCGGCTTCAGCGGCGCGCTGGACTGTTTGGAGATTTCGGCGGCCGCGCTGTCGATCAGCAGATGCGGAACCGGCAGTTGACCGGCGCGCGACGCATAGGCGGCGATGGTGACGATCAGGCTCACGCCTGCGTCTTCGATGATGAGCGTCATCCGCTCCTCGGGAAACGCGGTGGCCAGCGGCACGAAGGCGGCACCCGCCTTCATCACCGCCAGAAGCGCGACATAGGTCTCCGCCGAGCGGTCGAGAATGAGCCCGACGCGGTCGCCCGGCCGCACGCCGCGCTTGGCCAGCAGGCGGGCGAACTGGTTGGCGCGGCTGTCCAGCTCCTGATAGGTCCAGACCCGCCCGTCGGAGATCACCGCCGGCAAGGCGGCGAATGTCTGCGCGAGCTGTTCGAAGGCCGTGTCGAGCCGCTCGCCGGGCAGGCCTTGCCGGGCAAAGTCGGCGCCCGTCAGGATCTGGCCGCGCGCGACTGTCGCGGGGGCCGTTTTTACCAGCGCATCGATGCTTGCCAGGCCGGTTTCCGGCCGGCTGCCCGGTCTTGCCTCGTCCAGTTCGGCGATATCGATACCGTAATCCATTTCCATACTTTCCCGTCCTGGCCGGGCATCGCCCGGCATGGCCATTTTCCGGCAGCTGCCGGCGGCTTATGCCATCCGATCTTTTCGCCAGTTTTTCCGAACTGTTGAATATTGTTTCTGAAGTGTGTCTGGGCGCTCGTCCGGGCTGACCTACGCGGCCTTGCACGCTGGCGCTGCCAGGCGCCACGGTTGATGAACGCTCGCTTGCCTGGAACCAGTCTTCACGCCCCGCATTCTATTAGACGAGGCTCAAGGAGAGTGGCATGAAAGCGATTTTGGGATTGGTTGGTGGCTTCGTGCTGACCCTTGCGGTCTTCGGCAGCGGGCTCGTCTTCGCTGCCTGGCTGCTTGCCTCCAATCCCGTGCATCAGGCAGGGCCCGTTGCGAGCGTGGCGGAGCTGTGGACGAGGAGCGCGCGGCCGGTGAACACGTCTACGCAGAGCCTGGAGCGGGTGCCCGCCGCGCAGCCCGCGGCGCCGGATGCCGCCGCCAGGTCGCAGGCGGCGCCGCCGGAAACCGATTCCACCTTGACCGGCGCGGTGGCGACCGCCGCGGACGAGGGGGCCGTGCTGCCGGCTTCCCATGTCAGGTGGTGCGCGAGCCGCTACCGCTCCTACAATGCGGCAGACAACAGCTACATGTCCTATAGCGGCCAGGAGCGCCCGTGCGTCTCGCCCTATCTCGACACCGCCGCCGCTCACGACGGCGGGGGGCTTTCAGCCAATGTCAGCTATGTCTCGGCGGACAATGCTTCCCTGGTCGCCACGACTGGGCTTTCGGCCGACCACGTGGACTCCTGCTTCAGCCGCTACCGCTCCTACCGGCCGGACGACAACAGCTACCAGCCATATTCCGGTGGACCAAGACGTCAGTGCGAGTAGGCGCCACCTGCTGCTTTGCCATCGCCGGTGCGGGCTGCATTTCGCTCGACCGGCTGGTCGCCGTACCTGCGGCAACGGCGACCAGGAAATGGTCAAGCTGGCGATTGAGAACCTGTTCTCAGTGGATGTGAGGCTGCCGGTTCAGGGGGTGCGCTGACCCCTGCTGCCCGCAGTCGCCGCTTTGCGGCCGAATTCAACGCAGAATTCCACTCTTGCAATGGTTGCTACCACGCCGGTTCCCACGCCGGCACAAACACTACGCCCCTATAAGACGCCCCAACAGCGCAGCAACGAACCAGGACGGTCGTGCGCTGACAACCTGCCGTCGCGGATCCCGTGGGGATCGCGGCTGGCCGGTCTCGCCCGAAGAGCGAAAGACAGCCTCATGAACGCGATGCGGGCGGCGCGTCGAGGCCGATGTCAACTTTCAAAAGATGGAGACTTGAAATGAAGAAGATCATTCTCAGCATTGCCGCGTTCCTGTTTGCCTCCGGCATGGCTTTTGCCGGCAGCGACCACTTTGGCTCGGACTTCATCCCTGCCGCCAGCAGCTATCCGACTGCCGGTTCGCATTCGATGGTCTCCGGCGGCGCGGTCGGCGTCACCACGAGCATCACCGACAGCGCGGTGGAGGCAAATGCGACCTCCGGCATGCCTGCGCCGGGTTATGGCCAGGGCATCTGGGGCCGCTGACACCAAGGCCGGCCGCCACGGCCGGCATCCAGGCGGCGGACCGCCGCCTGGGCTGCGAACTCAGGTCAACAACAGGCCTGACGACGGCGAGTCCGGCGGAGTCGGCAGCTTCGTTCATGGGGCTTGATAGGAATTTATTCTTGACGCTGTGAGGGCAGCTATGCTACATGTCCGCCCATGGTGTTGATCTGCACCAGTAACCCGCCCGCACAGGCGGGTTTTTGCGTTCCATGCTTCGTCAACCAACGCGCCGGCGCCCTAACCCGCTAACCCGGATACTTGCGCTGCTCTCCCCTTGTTGGCCCTTGGGGAGGTGAAGTCTCCGCCGTAGGGCTTCGCGCGTGATCACGCAAATTTTTTGGATCGTTCGGTTTGGTGCGGCGTTCTTCCCTGACGCAAAGGAGGAATGACCATGGGCGACGACCGGCACGAGAAGATCCAGAAGCGCGCATACGAATTGTGGGAACGCGACGGCGGTGGCGATCCGGAGCGGCACTGGTACCGGGCCGCGGCCGAGATCGACAGGGAGGCTGCGCTGCCGCTGACGGCGGACGATGCGCTGCCGCAAACCCGCGAGATCGCCAGCTCCGATGTGCTTACCGTAGAGGAACTGGCGGTGCGCACCGGCATATCCGGCGACGAGGCGCAGGAACTGCTCGACAGGCTGGGCAGCGACCGCGCCGCGACCGAGCAAGCCGCCCGCAACCTCAAGGGGAAGCGGCGGTCTTAGCCAGGGAGAGACCAATGATCCGGAAACTCAAGGACGGAAAATATCGCCTCTATTCACGCAAGAAGGACGAAAAGACCGGCAAGCGGCGGAACCTGGGCACGTTCGATACGCGCGAGGCGGCGGAGAAGCATGAGCGGGAGGTGCAGTATTTCAAGCGGCATTGAACGATGCACCGCTGACCAATTGCCATGCCGCGCGGCCGGCCCGGCATGACAATTGTCGCCACTTCGCTGGCCTCCCGCAGGCTTCCCGACTCTCCTCAAACGATCTTGATGCGCCGCGTCACCTGGCCATTGCTCTCCCAGTATGTGTGCTTCTTGGCAATCAAGGGATCGTCCATTGCCGGTTGAACCTGCCCCGTGGTGCTGACCGCGCGCGAGGTCACCGTGTGCTCTCCCGGCGAGGGGTTTGCCCAGGGCATGGACCAGATTTTCCAGGCGTGTTCGGCCTCCTCGCTGTGGTCGATGGTCGCCGGCGCCCAGGGCGCTTGATCGATTTGCACTTCGACCCGGTCGATCGGTGCGCCCCAAGCCGCGCCGACGATGGCGTAGTCGGAGCCTTTCTTGGTGACCTTCGCGGGTGCCGACTTCAGCAGCGCCCGGCCCACCGAGGTCTCGGCCCATACGGTCTCGCCATTGTGGTCTTCCTCCCGGATGGTGACATAGTCGCGGGCCATCAGAAGGCTCATGAAGCGGGTGTCGCGAACCTCGATGCGCTTCAGCCACTTGACGTTGGCGATCCCGTACCAGCCCGGAGCAATGAGCCGCAGCGGGAAGCCGTTGGGCGCCGGCAAGGCGGCGCCGTTCATTTCGTAGCAGAGCAGATTGGCGGGGTTCATCGCGTCGGCGAGCGCCATGCTGCGCGCGAAATTCTGCTTCATCTTCACGTCGCGTATCGCGACCTCGCTTTCGTCAGTGCCGAAAAAGACGACCTCGATGCCCTCTTTCAGAACGCCGGCTTCCTCGAGGATAGGCGCGAGCGGTGTCCCTGCCCATTTGGCATTGCCGATGCCGCCGGTGAAAAAGGGAAACCCGTGGTTGCCCGAGCATTCCACCGTGAAAACGACCTCCTGGCGCGGCCGTGCCCTGATGTCGGCGAGCGTCAGCTTCAGGGGCTTCTTGACCAGGCCCTCGATCTCCATGGACCATGTCTTCTCGTCGATCGTCGGTCGATTGAAATGCGAGATGCTGAAGAACTTTTCGTTTGGCGTTATCCAGCTATCCAGATCCTCCCAGACAAGCTGCGTCTTGATACCTTCCGGATTGGGGTTTTCGGTCGGCTGATCCAGCCACGGAACAACTTCCTCGCCCGCCTGTGTTGGAAAAGCGTAAGCGCGACGCGAGAGAGCAGCGATTGCGACAAGAGCAGCACTTCCTTGAACAAGAAATTCCCTGCGTTGAAAGCTATGCATGTTGGTTACCTCCCAGTTGATCCGGAACAGGCTGCAACGTGCGTTAGGCCGTAGCCTGATCACGGATAGGCGACAATGAAAGTACTCCCCATCCGGAAGTATCCGGATAGGTCGGACAATCACCGACGCACCTCAAGCATGTGAAGCGTTGGGCGAAACTCTAGCTGCGTTTCGCAATCCAAGAGTGCGCCTTTGAAAAGGACATGTCCACAACTTGGACGGGACATGATGACTTTGTGGCATTCTGGAGAGATTTCCTCAAAAAATTGCTGCTCAGATCGCAACCGGCCGGCCGGGCCTTCGGTGGCGCCGGCCATCATTGATCAGGGCCTGTTCCTCGCCGTCCGTGCACTTTGCCAGAACCAGATTGCGAGCGAGCCGGATCGCCCACGGATCTGTGTTTCCACAGGTCCTTTCAGGGTACCGGAGCTGAACAACGCGCAGTCGCGGCCGGCGACATCGAGCATCTTGTCACTCACCGCGACGTCGGCATTGTGGTCGGCTGCGATCTCCATCAAGCGACTGGCAACGTTGACAGTGTCGCCTATGGCCGCGATGTGCTGGCGGCCTTCGCTGCCGAGTCGAGAGGCCACGATCGTCCCGTGGTGGGCTCCAATCTTGAAGCCGAGCCGGGATGCGGTCGATGCAGGCAACGAGGCGAGCCAATCGTTGGTGCGGCTGGAGAGTCCCACACAACAGCGGGCGGCATTGAAGGCGTCATTTGCCGCTGGTTCAGGCAGACCGAACAGGATCATGGCTCCGTCACCCATGAAACTCGTGACGACGCCACCGCAGCGCGTCACTTCTTCGTCGACCAACGCATGAAAACTGTTCAGCAGTTCGCGTGTGGCGATCGGGCCCAAGGATTCACTCAGTCCGGTGAAGCCGGATAGGTCGATGAACAGGATGGCGGCGTCTCCCCGGACGGGGTCCGAGAGGAAGTCGCCATGCCTGGCGAGCCACTCCCCCATGCCTGGGGCTTCAACGCGTTGAAGCAATTGGCTCTGCGTTGCGAAAAATTGGGCCCGGCTCCTGCCCAGCCACAGCTGCGCGGCCCCGAACAGGATAGCCGGCGGGATGGCGGCGGCCATCGGCAACGCGGCGCTCAGCCATATGTGGTGCGAGAAAGCGGTCATGTTGACCACGAACCAGATCAAGACCACGCCGGCGATCGCCGCGAGGCCGCTGGCGTTTCGCCGCCATGCCAACAGCCCCACGAGGATCATGGGCAGCACCGCTGCAAAGCCGGCATCCGCAAGCCGCACATACTGGTCCCGCACAGTTCCGTCGCCGGTCATCAGATGGGCAATCGCCGTCGACATGACTTCGACGCCCGGGAGTATGGGATCGAACGGTGTCGGGAAGACATCGCCGGTGCCGGTTGCGGTCGCTCCGATCACGACAACTCGATCCCGGATGGTGCCGGGATCGAGTTGGCCCTCCAGCACGGTCGCCGCGCTGATCGTGCGGATCGTGCCGCGAGGGCCGTAGAATGTCAGAGGCAGGATGTGACCAATGTCCGTCCGGATCGGCCGTCCGCCCAGGGACAGATGATCGGGTGCGATTTCCGGATCCCCGCCTGCCGCCATGGTGGCGACACGCAAGGAGAAAGACGCTTCCAGCCGGTCTCCGGCCCGAAACAGCAACGGCACGAAGCGGGGCGTTCCCGTCTTGTCGGTGACCACGTTGACGACGCCGACAGCGGCGGCATCCGAGAACGCTTTCAGGGGCCACAGAAACCGCTCGGCATTCGGCACGCGGGCGAGGGGCCCTTCGCCCTCGGCCACCGTCCATTGTTCACCTCCGGGGTAGACCGCCGCGGCGGCGATGACGCTTGCCCCCCTGCCCAGCGAACGCGCGAGCGCCTCATCATTGTCTTTTGCGCCGGGATCGACCAGCAGCAGGTCGAGCGCAATGGCTTTTGGTCCAAGGCCGGCTATCGTATCGACAAGCCGGGCAAGCGTGGCGCGGCTGAGGGGATATGTGCCCTCGTGCCGCACCGCTTCATCGTCTATGGCGACAATGGTGATCAGCTCCGGTGGCTTTGCCGGTCCTCGAACGAGCGTTCGAAGGTCGGTCATCGTTGCTTCGACGCGATCGAGAAACCACAGATGACCGCGCCAGTGCGCGAAGCCCAGGCCGGCGCCCCAAAGACCCGCGAGAATGAGCGCGATCAGCGTCGGAAGCGCCCGCCCGCCCACTGCGGCTCACAGGCCGAAACGGGCCAGCAATGCGGAAACGCGCTTGGCGGGCCAGCGCTTGACGGTCAGTGGTGCCGTTCCGGGCACGACGTCGACGCCTTCGCCCGGCGCAAGCACCACGCCGGCATCGGACGCCCGCCTGTGCACGGCGACGCGACCCCTGAGGACGAAAACAGACGTCTTGCCCTCGCCAGTGTCGATTGCCCATTTGGTGCCGCGCACCGCGGCGATCGCCTGCGGGGTGACAACCGCGAAGCCACCCGGGACCGACCCGACTGGTGCATCGAGCAGCAGCGCCTTGCGCCGCAATCTGACCCCGTCGGCCTTGCCGTTTCGATCGCCGTCCTCCAGCGTAAAACGAGCGCCTTCTTCCACAATGATGGTGAGGCCCTTCCGACATTTCAGAATCTGCCGGGCCGTACCGGCCACCGGCTCGAGCTTACACCCCGCGTCCTGCGCCAGGGCGGCATCCACCCGGAAGACACCGGCAAACAGGCCAGCCACCACCAGGCTGCGGAAAAATCGGTCCCTTGCGTTCATCGACGTCCCCCTTGCTCTTGCGAAATCTTGCGGCCAAGAAAATCTTGCCGCCGCCAGCCCGGCAGCATGCTTGCGAACCGCACTTGCAGCCGTGTTGCGCCGCGGCAGCATGCCGACCGGCAATCTTAACACGACAACCCGGCTCCGACACCAAGCAAGGGCACGATGCAAACCAAGCGCTGACGGCCCTGCCGTCACTCGCAAGATTTCTATGCCACGCGTGGTTGAGCCGGCCTGGGTTTGACCACGGTTGCGAATACGATGCCGGCGACGATGAAGGCCGCACCGACCAGATCGTAGTCGTGCAAGCCCTCGCCGAGCAGCAGATAGGCGAGCATGGCCACGAACACCGTCTGCAGGTAGAGCAGCATGCTTGCCCGGCTCGCGCCGAGCGTTTCCACGCTTTTGTTGTAGAGATAGTACATCAAGGCGCCGCCGGGGCCTGCCAGGTAGGCGAGCGCGAGAATGCTGTCGACGTCCATGACGGAGCGTTCGTCGTTGAACAATTCCCACACATGGAAAGGCAAGGCGACCAGCGCACCGGCGCCGAGCAGCAGCACGACCATCGGCAGCAGTTCGATGCCGAATTTGGCACGGCGCAAAAGCACGGTGTAGAGGCCCCAGCAGAACGCGCTGCCGACGATCCACAGCTCGCCGGCGTTGACCTTGAGTTGCAGCAGCGCCGTCAGGTTGCCGTGGGCAACGATGAAAATCATCCCGGCAAGCGCAACCAGCGCGCCAAGCGACTTCCACAGCCCGAGCGGTTCGCCAAGCACGAAACGGGCGAGCACCATCGTCATGACAGGCGACAGCGCCATGATGATGCCGGCCGTGGTGGCATCGGTGTGGTTGAGACCATGGTAGATCATGCCCTGGCAGAGCGTGAGGCCGATCGCCCCCACGACGACGACCTCCACGGCGCGCGTCCGCAAAAGCCCGATCATCGCCTCGTGATGACGGTGCACGATCGGCAGCAGGATGGCGCAAGCAAGCGTCAGCCGCCAGAAGCAGAGGCCCCAGGGCGGCATTTCAGGCGCCACCCATTTGGCCGCTATATAGACACCAGCCGAAAGCAGCCAGCACAGCACGGCGGCCGGATAGCCGGCCAGGGAGGGGCCGGCCACGGGTTGCGCGGCTTGATGCGCTATCGGCATTGCCTGCATGTCATGTCCTCCCCCTTCGATGACCTCGGCCAGCCAACATAACCTGTGTCGTTGGGTCGTGCATCCGTTTTGAAAGGCGAGAAGGGATCCGCGCTCGGCCGCCCTATGTCTTCGATGGAGCGAGGAGCTCTTGCTCGTGAGGGGATGCGACGACCGGAACGGGTCAATTCACGACATCTGACATTGGAAGTTCAACGTCCTGAAAGATGGAAAATACCGCCTCTAGTCGCGCGAGAAGGACGAAAAGACCGGCAAGCGGCGGAACCTCGGCACGTTCGATACGCGCGAGGCGACCGAGAAGCACGAGCGGGAGGTGCAGTATTTCAAGCTGCAGTGAGGGTAAGGGTGGTGGTGCTTGCGACGGGCAGTGGCGATGGCGATACATCCCATACCACCCTGAACGGGCTGACCTCAACTCCGCCAAGCGCAACAGCAGCAATGCGCCCAATCGCGGACGTTCAGGCAAACTTTGCCTCGATCCGGAAGCGGACGTTGGTGGCGTTCCATCAAACGGCGGCCTCGCGCCTAAGGCAAGTCGTTCCTGGTGATCCCACCCGCTGTCCGAAGGAGGCACTCCTGGCCGGCGGACTCGAGTGCATGCACACGGTCCTCATCCGATACAGCGAAAACGTCATCGGCGCGAAACATCTTAAGAACTGACTGACGCAGGCCGATTATGGCTCCGTCGGTGCCGCTTGCGATAGTCGCCGGGGCTCACGCCTATGATCCGGGTAAACACTTTGCGGAACGAAGCCGGATCGACATAGCCTACGTCGAAGGCAATCTGGCTGACGTTTACGGTTGTTCCCTCAAGCTTTTCTCGCGCCGCGTCGACCCTGAGGCGCTGGCTGTACTCGTTGGGTCGAAACCCTGTGGCTTTGTGGAAACGGCGGACGAACGTGCGCATTTCCAAGTGAGCCCAGCCCGCCATGTCGCTGATGCTGACACCATGCGGGCCTTGCAGATGAAGCCGGTCCTGCGCGAGCGAGACGGCCAGGTCGCCGTGATTCAGTTCAGGTGAGAAAATCCTGTACAGGCGCTGTTGGCGACCTGGCGGATCAATCATCATGTAGCGTGCCGTCTCCAACATCGCCGCTCGCCCAAGAAGCCGATCAACGACGATGAGGGCAAGGTCCGCCCAGGCCAACATGCCACCGCCGGTGATCAGATCGCCGTCATCGATGATCAACTGATCGGCATCGACGTCGATACTCGGAAAGCTGTGTGCCAGTTGCCGTGCGCAAGCCCAGTGCGTGGTCGCCTGCCTTCCATCGAGCAGACCGGACTGAGCTAGCAGAAAGACGCCGCCACAGGTTGCGGCCACCGTTACGCCAGCGTTGTGGCGGTCGCGCAGCCATGCACTGGCGGCCAAGTCCTCCTCCATGCTCTCGACGACGGTGCGGAGCGGCGGCACGATAATGATACTGGGCTCGCCTGTTGCCCCTGACTGGTCGACGCGCTCCAGACCGCAGGCGGTTTCAGAAAACAGGCTCACCCGAAACAGCGGCGCGGCGCTTCCTGATCGGACACGCGCAAGCCTTTCGGCGATCTGGAACAGATCATTCAGGCCATGGACCACGCTGAGCATAGACAGCTTGCGGACCAGTATCCCGATCTCGGGCAGGTCAGCCGTAACGCTCATTGTCTCTAATGCCACTGCAATTTGTCCGATCTGCCGATCACGCCCGCCCGAGCGATTGTTCTATCTCATCGGATGCCGGCGTTGATGCCGACATCCATCTTTCGGAGCGAGCACATGCCAACGACCACAAACCAAGAAACCAGCGGGCGCGGAGGCATCTCGCGACGCGACGTGCTTGTCGGGGCGGCCGCCGTCACAGGAATTGCCCTGGCGCAGCCTGCCTTTGCCGCCACCACCGGAACGGCCAAAATCCCCAACCAAGGAGAGACGACAATGAGCACTATCACAGTCAAGGACGGCACAGAAATCTTTTACAAGGCCTGGGGCGAAGGCCAGCCGATCGTATTCCATCACGGCTGGCCGCTTAGCGGCGACGACTGGGATACGCAGATGATGTTCTTCTCGGCCAACGGCTACCGGGTGGTCGCGCATGATCGCCGCGGCCACGGCCGGTCGAGCCCGAGTGCCACAGGCAACGAGATGGACACCTATGCGGCCGACGTCGCCGCGGTCACGGAACACCTTGGTCTGCGGGATGCGATCCACGTCGGCCATTCAACCGGCGGCGGCGAATTGATCCGCTATGTCGCTAAGTACGGTAGCGGTGGCCGGGTCGCCAAGGCAGTGACGATCGGTGCGATCCCGCCGCTGTTCGTCAAGTCGGCAAAGAATCCGAACGGTGTCCCCCCGGAAGTGATCGACGGCATTCGGGCCGCCGTCGCCGCTGATCGCGCGGGATTCTATCGCGATTTCCCGGCCGGGCCATTCTATGGCTTCAACCGACCCGGCGCGACGCCGTCGCAGGGTGTCATCGACAACTGGTTCCGACAGGCGATGGCAGGCGACATCAAGGCCCAGTACGACTGCATCACGGCCTTCAGCGAAAGCGATTTCACCGCAGACCTCAAGTCCATCGTGCAGCCCGTGCTGGTTATGCATGGTGAGGACGACCAGGTGGCGCCGATCGACACCACCTCACGCGAAGCGGTCAAGCTCTTGAAGAACGGTACGCTGAAGACCTATCCCGGATACCCGCACGGGATGGCCACGACGCACGCCGACGTGATCAATCCCGACATCCTCGCCTTCATTCGCAGCTGAGCCGCAACGCGGGCGGGAATGCTTCCCGCCCGCGTTCCCACGCATCGGTCAGTCGGGGCGCCACCTTCAAGTGGCCGCGCCGTGGTGATGCAAAGACACAGTGACCCGGACCGCAGCGCCAAACGGCCGACCGCAGACGTGGTGCGGCTTTGCACTGCCCAAGCGACAACCAACGAAGGACACTTCCATGGCTTCCACTTCCCGGCATCTCATGACCCGTCGCGGCTTCTGCCTGTGCTGCGTTGCCGCGCCCTTCGCCGCCACGGGTGGATGGCTCAGTCCCCGGGAGGCTTACGCCGAGGCCCGCGGGATCGTCAGTCTGATCAAGGACAGCGCAGCCGTTTCGCCGATCACCACGCATCGTCTGCGCGGTAACATCAGCGTCTTGGAAGGCTCAGGCGGCAACGTCGCAGTCTTCACCGGCACGGATGGCAAGCTGCTCATCGACGCCGGCATCGGCGTATCACAACGACAGATGACAAAGGCCCTCGGCGCACTTGGTAGCGAGCCCGTCACGCACCTGATCAACACGCACTGGCATTTCGACCATGCCGACGGCAATGCGTGGCTTGGCTCCGCCGGCGCTACGATCATCGCGCAGGACAACACCCGCAAACACCTGTCGCAGGTCCAGCGGGTCGAGGACTGGGACTACAATTTTCTCGCCCTTCCGCCGGACGGGCTGCCAAGCGAGGTGTTCGCCAAGACCCGTGAGCTGCAGCTCAACGGCGCATCGATCGCCCTGAAGCACTACGGATCGGCCCACACGGACAGCGACATATCCGTCACCTTTGCGGAAGCGGATATCGTCCATGTCGCGGACACTTACTGGAACGGCATTTACCCGTTCATCGACTACTCGACCGGCGGCAGCATCGACGGCATGATCGCGGCATCCGATGCCAATCTCGCGGCGACGACCGACAAGACGATCATCATCCCTGGCCACGGTCATCCGGTGAGCAACCGCGTCGAGCTTCAGAGCTTCCGCGACATGCTGGTCGCGATCCGAGACAACGTCGCAAAGTTGAAGCGCGAGGGACGATCACGGGATGAGGCCGTGTTGGCCAAGCCGACAGCTGCCTTTGATGCAAAATGGGGCCAGTTCGTCATCGATCCCGGCTTTTTCACACGCTTGGTCTACCAGGGTGTGTGAGCCTGGCAGACGCGCGCGCGCCGACGATCACAGTGCATACAGCGGGCACATCGCTCCCACAAGGATTACCTCATGAACACGTCCATACGCACACTTCATATAGACATTCCTGTCGTGCTCGCCGAGGTGAAAATGGTCTTCAGCATCAGCGCGCTCGCCTTCGAAGGCGACTTGCCGGCTTCGTTGTTCCATCTGCAACTGGTCGTCGACGATGTTGCGGATTGGGGTGCGCAATCGGATCTGGTCGCCGTCTTTCACACCAACGCCGGCCATGTCATGCTCCACGACAAGGCCTATGACGGAAACCGGAACATCACCACCGGCAACCCCTACAAGGGTCTTGTGGCTGATCTGGTGAAGCGCGGTGTCAGGGTTGAACTGTGCGGCGCTACAGCAAAGGCCCATGGCTGGGTCAACGCCGACCTGCTGCCCGACATCAAGGTCAATACCGACGCCATGGCCCGCACCGCGCAACTCGTGCAGCAAGGGTTCGTCAAGATTTCCGAATGATGCCAGGGGGCGGTCGGGACGATCCCCGCCTCGACGGCCTGCGGCATTTCAGGGACGTCGGCTGACGTTCGTTGCGCCAAGCGCCGTCACGGATCGGTGCCAACGCTGCGCGGCCGTTCGATTAAGAGAGGGCGAGCGGCTCAACATTCGTCTGAGCCGCTATCCCGAAACCATTCCCATAACCAACATCAGGAGCCAAGCGTGGCAAAAACAGTTCTCATCACCGGTTGTTCCTCAGGCTTCGGGCGGGCGTCCGCCCGAATGTTCGGCGGGCGCGGCTGGAATGTCGTCGCCACCATGCGCGATACCGCCGACGCCGGCGACCTGGCAGACAATAATGCAATCCTGGTGACCCGCCTCGACGTGGCAGATCAAAGTTCCATTGATCCGGCGATCGCCGCCGGTATTCATCGGTTCGGTGTTGTCGATGCTGTCGTCAACAATGCCGGATATGGGCTGTTCTCGATCTTCGAGGGAACGACGCGCGCAGCGATACAGCGTCAGTTTGACGTCAACCTGTTTGGGATGATGGACGTCACGCGCGCGATCCTGCCGCATTTCCGCAGCAACGGAGAAGGTACGATCATCAATGTAAGCTCCGGCGCCGGTGTTTTCGGAGCCCCGATGGCATCGATCTACAGCGCCTCCAAGTTTGCGGTGGAGGGCTTTTCGGAGGCGCTCTGGTATGAACTGGCGGCGCTCGGCATAAAGGTCAAGCTCATCGAGCCGGGCGGCGCACCTGGTACAGGCTTTATGGTGCGATCCGGCGCGGAGGGCAGTAATGTGCCGATCGATTTCGACTACTCCCCTTTTCTTGAACATATATCCCGGGTCTATGGGAGCATGGCGGGCGGTGCCGATCCTGATGCAGTCCTAGAGGTGGCAGCCGCCATCTTCGAAGCGGCCACCGACGGAACGGATCGTCTGCGTTACATCCCCACGTCCGACGTCCAGCCCATCTTCAACGCTCGCCGCCACACGTCCGAAGGGCAGTATCAAACCCTCGTTCGCAGCCTTTTCGCCATGTAAGAAAGTCAGGTAAAATCAAAATGATCACAGCGCTCTCGGTTGAGTGGACGCTGTCCGAGTATGGTACGGGCGCGCTCCTCGCCAACACGGGCGCGCTCTATCTCGAAGACTGCAACGTGCCTGCCAATAATGCCGGCGATGCAAGGCGAAAAGTGGCGATATCCATAGTCGGTCACTCCAATCAGTCGTGGAGTTGGTTGTCTCTCATTGACGACTCCGGTTTCGGTCGACGGCAGTCGGCTTTCAATCGCTAACCTGTCGTGCCTGCCCGCTTACGTCCAGTGCGACAGCCCGTGTGTGGGTATGAGTACGCTGACTGGGCATTTTGCCCGAATGTACCGATTCAGGATGGCAGCTTACCGGGAAGTGATACCTGGTACCGGACTATCGGGATTCGGCCCATATCAAGACATTCAGGGTATCGCCGGGTTCCTGTCGCAACTGGTGTTTAGTGGACCTTCAAATCTCTCGAACGGCTGCCAAGTTGCCCACCCCCCATTAACCATTCGTTAACCATTCCCTCGCTAGCGTTTACCTCTCAGTAAGGATTCGCCAGCCGTGACCTTTGCCGCTCCCCTCGAGGCCAAATCCATCCGCTTTCGCGCCCGTTCTTTCGTCGCCTTCACGCTGACGCCGGAGGCGCCTTTGGACGTGTGGTTGGAGGGGCTCGATCACTGGATCGGCAACTCGCCGGGCTATTTTGCCGGCCGCCCGGTGGTGCTTGATCTCAACACCTTGAAGCCCGATGTCGCCGCGATCGAATCGCTGGTCGATGTGCTTGGCCATCGCGGCATCCGCATCTACGCCATCGAGCTCGACGGCCACACCGCGCTCGAGCCCAACCTGCCGCCGGTGCTGGTCGGCGCCAAGGAGGCGACGACGGATGGCCTGCTGCCCGGCCGCAAGGCGCGGGATTCGGGCACATCAGAGGGCAAGGCCGAGGGCCGGGCGCCTGAAGCCATCGCGGCCAATGTCGGCGAAGGCAAGGCTGGCGCAAGCAAGGTGGACGAAAGCGAGCCGCAGGTTGCGCCGGAAGCTTCGGGCACGCTGATGATCAAGGCGCCGATCCGCTCCGGCCAGGCGATCGTGCATCCGCATGGCGATGTCATCGTGCTGGGCTCGGTCGCGTCCGGTTCGGAGATCATCGCGGCGGGTTCGATCCATGTCTACGGCACGCTGCGCGGGCGCGCTTCGGCGGGTGCGCTGGGCAACAAGGGCGCGCGCATCTTCTGCCGCAAGAACGAGGCGGAGCTTCTGGCGGTCGACGGCTGGTATGTGACCGCCGAGGAGATGGAAGGTGTTTCGCGCGGCAAGCCGGTGCAGGCGTTTCTCGACGGCGAGAGCCTGCGGGTTTCGCCGCTGAGCTGACATTCGATATTGGGGCGGCCGGGCCGCCCGCCAAGAACAACAAATGAACAACAACGGAGGCTTTTCAATGGGCAAGGTAGTGGTGGTCACCTCGGGCAAGGGGGGCGTCGGCAAGACGACCTCGACGGCGGCCCTTGGGGCCGCGGTCGCCAAGACCGGCAAGAAGGTGGCGCTTGTCGATTTCGACGTCGGCCTGCGCAACCTCGACCTGATCATGGGCGCCGAACGCCGCGTGGTGTTCGACCTCGTCAACGTCATCCAGGGCTCGGCGAAACTCTCGCAGGCGCTGATCCGCGACAAGCGGGTGGAGACGCTGTTCCTGCTGCCGGCCTCGCAGACGCGCGACAAGGATGCACTGACCGAGGAGGGCGTCGGCGAAGTCATCGACAAGCTGCGCTCGGTGTTCGACTACGTGTTCTGCGACAGCCCGGCCGGCATCGAGCGCGGCGCGCAGCTCGCCATGCGCTTTGCCGACGAGGCGGTCATCGTCACCAATCCGGAAGTGAGCTCGGTGCGCGATTCCGATCGCATCATCGGCCTGCTCGACGCCCGCACCATGAAGGCGGAGCAGGGCGAGCAGATCGCCAAGCATGTGCTGGTCACGCGCTATGACGCGGCGCGCGCCTCGCGCGGCGAAATGCTGTCCATCGACGACGTGCTGGAAATCCTGTCGGTGCCGCTGCTCGGCATCATCCCCGAGAGCCAGGATGTGCTGCGCGCCTCCAACCTCGGTTCGCCGGTGACGCTGTCGGAGCCGCTCAACGCTGCCGCGCGCGCCTATCTCGACGCCGCCAGGCGGCTGGAGGGCGAGGAATTGCCTGTCATCGTGCCCTTCGAACGCAAGGGCTTCCTCGATCGTCTTTTGGGAAGGAGGGCGGCATGAGCCTGCTCGACATCTTCAAGCGGCGCTCCAGCGCGCCGGTGGCGCGCGAGCGGCTGCAAGTGCTGCTCGCCTATGAGCGCCGCAACCGCAGCCAGCCCGACCTCGTCTCCATCCTGCGCGAGGAGATCATGGCCGTCATCGCCAAGCATGTGCAGATCGACCAGGATTACCTGCAGGTCTCGATGGACCGCGGCGAGACCATGTCGACGCTGGAAATCGACATCCAGATCCCCAACAAGAGCGCCGTGCCGCTGGCCATGGCGGGGTGACTTCTTACCCTCCCCCTTGTGGGGAGGGCCAATCCGCAGAGCGGATCGGGGTGAGGGCAGCGCTGCGCCAGAAGACTTGGATTCCTCTCCCCTACTTCCGAGGGGCGAGAACAGGCTTTCCACGGGTCGCGGCATCGGTTGCTCACCGCGTCCACCCCCAAATGTGCCAACCCAACCTCCCCCAACGGATAGCTTCCCCTACGCAATCAGTGGATATAAGGGTACATTAGTAATCCGTTAAATTCCCAGGTATTGGTAAGGGGAGTTGGGTCATGAACTTCAGAGGCTTGATCAAGCGTGCTGAAGAGGTAGACAAAGCAGTTCAGGACCTGCAGTTTGAGTTGGCGGATCAGGACCTGCAGATCGAATTGGCGGACGCGCTGGGGGCAAGTCTCGACGCCGAGGATCTGGCTTCGCCAAAGAGCGATGACATCCCGGGTTCCGCCGCAGGACCTGACGACTCGCCAGCCGAGGCCAATGCGGAAAATGGGGATGGTGCGAAGAATGCAGGCAGTGCCGACGATACGGTCAGTTCCGAAACCGCGCCACGGCTGACGCCCCATACCCAGACCCGGCTGGCAGCGTTGAGTGCCTTTGAAGGGCTCTTCCACGACGCCAGGGATTATCTGGACGAGATCAACGGCAAGCTGTCGGAGATCGCGACCTCGCACCACCTGACGCGCGAGTTCCTCAACATCCTGCACAACGACATTCTTCGCGCCAACGAGCTGGAGCTTGCCAATGCGGGCCTCGGCGCGGAACAAAGAACGCTGTCGGAAAAGCTGCAGGACGCGGTGAGAAAGCTGCGCGAGCGCGAAGGCGCTGTCGAAGCGCTGCAACAGCGCGAGACAAACCTGGTCCAGGACAGGGAGGCGCTTCGTGCAGCACTTGCCGCGGTCAGGCTGGAACTCGTGGAGACAGCCAATGCGAGCGCAAAACGCGACGCGGAGTTCGGCGACATCGCCAAGCGGCTGACTGGTAGAACGGTCGAGGCCAACAGGCGCTTGCGCGAGAGCAAGATGCTGCGCGAAAAGCATGTCAGCCTGTCCATCGAACTCGACAAGGCGCTGAAGCGGGAATCCCAGGCGCGCCACAGGCTCGACGAGCTCTCGACGATCCATGCCAGCGAAGCAGCGCGGCTTGCGGACCTGCTGGCCGCGCTCGGCAAGAGCGAGAAAGAGCAGATGCGGCTGCAGAAGTCGCTCGAGGCCGCGCAGGCGAAGCTGTCGGAAATGAACGAGGCGACCCGCATGACGGAAGGCGACAGGGAAGCCGAGCTGGCTCGCAGCCAGGCGGAAATGCGCGGGTTGCGTTCGGAGATCGAGGACCTGCGATCGCGACTGGAGCAGTCCGCGAACGAGAACAGCGAGGCCGCCAGCGAAATCGCCAGGCTCAAGGCTGAATTGAACGACACGCTGGCTGAGAAGAAAATCGCCGACGAAAGATTGTCCGCTCTCACCCATGAGAACGAAAACGACAGGATGAGCCTTTCGAAAGCGAACGCCGATCTTTCACAGCTCACGCTGCAACAGGCATCGGAACAGATACAGCTCGATGTCCAGAGGCAGGAATGCGACGACCTCAGGGCCGAAATCGTGTCATTGAATGCGCGGGTCAAGGAATTGCTGCCCTACGAGCGGCTGCACAAGGCCACCAACGGTAGACCGCGCGAGGACGGGGTGGTCGAGATAGCGGCGGTGATGGCGAAGAAAGCACGGGCAACGGGCAGGCGACGCATCCGCAGGAATGTCAGCGCCGCTTCGTAGCTCGCTTCGCAGGCTCTCCACGTCGTCGCGGAGAACCCGCGAAGGAGGCCGGCACCGCATCCGGAGAGTAAACCGATGGGCACCGGCCAAGGCGGATCGACAGGTCCGCCGCGAGAGGCAAGGTAGCGGGCCTGGGCACCGCATGGCATTGGTGCGATCACGGAAGGTGCCAGCGGCAATTCCCTGGCCTCTTGATCCATGCGCTTTTGGGCACATGCATCAGTCGAGCGGCTCGTGCTGGTAAAGCTCGTCCATGCTGAGCGATGCCAGGGCGCCGAAAGGTGCCTGCTTTTTCACCCGGCCGCCGCTCAGGATCACCACGTCGTCGCAGAACGAGATGGTGCTGTGATGATGACTGATGACGATGGTCGTGCGGCGGCCGGCTCTCGACTTCAGGGTCTCGACGATCGCGGCTTCCGACAGCCCGTCCACCGCATTGGTGGCTTCGTCGAGGATGAGGAGATCGGGATCGCGCACCAGGGCCCTGGCCAAGGCGATCCGCTGCCTCTGTCCCGCCGACAGATTGATCCCCCTGTAGCCAACCAGCGTCTCGTAACCCCGAGGCAACCGCTCGATGAATTCATGCGCTTCGGCCAGTCTTGCGGCGCCCTCGGCGTCGCTGGCGGTCGCCGCGTCCTGGCCGTAGGTTATGTTTTCAAAAATGGTGCCATCGACCAGTTCCAGCTCCTGGCTGGCCAGGGCGATGTGCCGTCGCCACTGGCTGGCATCGATCCCGTCGAGCGGTGATCCATCGACGAGAATCCTGCCGGTATCCGGTTCCACAAAGCGGCACAGGAGATTGACGATCGTCGTCTTGCCGGCGCCTGAGCGGCCGATCAGCGCGGTCGAGCGGCCACTGCCGATGTCGAACGTCGCCGCATGCAGCACCACTTCACGCCGGTCCGTGCCGGAATAGGTGAACGTCACATCCTCGAACTTGATGCCCTGGCGCAGACCGTGGAACGGGCCGTCGCCTCGCGGCGGTTGTGGCTTGCCGGCGGGATCCAGCAGCCATGTCACTTCTTCGAGCGATCCGCTCAGGCCTTGCAGCTGGCTCCACGACCCTTGCAGGGCCCGCATATGCGGCTGCAGCCTGTAGAGCAGTATGACGAACGCGATGATCAGCGGGAAACTCACCTGCGCCAGCCAGGCGCCGATCACCACCGCCAGGAACAGCATGGCATGGAGAACCTCCGTCAGCGGCGGCAGCGCTCCCTGGCGCACGAGCAGGCCGAAAGAGGCGCGGCGAACCGCATCGGATGCCGCATCGAATATCGCCTTCTCCCGGTTCTCCTGTCCGAAGATGCGGATCAGCCGTCCGGCATGCACAAGGTGGAGCATCTGCGAGGCGAGGTGGCCGTTGCGGGAGGCGACGCTGCGGCTGGGCTCCTTCAGATTGGCCGAGAGGATGGCGTGCGCGATCTGGACGAGCGCCAGTCCGAGCGTGACCAGCAGCGTCATGCGCCATGAAAGCAGCAGCAGGAAAGCCAAGAGGATTATGGCGGCCGATGCGCTGACGATGGCCGACAGCATGATCTGGATCGCATCGGACGCCCGCCAGGATTCGTTGGAGATGATGTTGAGCAGGCGTCCCGGACTCTGCCGCAGGAAGAACGGGTAGCCGACCCGCAAAAGCTGCTCCGACAAGGCGCTGCGGATCGAATGACTTGCCTTGCCGGAGATGAAGGTGGTCAGCAGCGTGTTGGCGAAGGCGAAGACGTTCTTCAGGACGATCGAGCCGAGGATAGCGAGCGAGATGACGACAAGCCGGTCGCGCTCGCTCAGGCCCGATCCGACATGCTGGAGGACAGCGGAGAAGCCGGCCATGCCCGCCGCATCCCCGTGTCCCATGATGATGCCCAGCAACGGGATGATCAGGCCGATGCCGAACCCTTCGAGGACGGCGCTGGCCAGACCGAGAAACACGACGGCCGGAAGCAGGCGCAGTTGCCGCTTTCCGAACGCCCGGAACAGCATCGGCAGGCTTGGTGGTAGCAATGGCATTATAGCGTTTCACCTCGCCTGGGCATTGGCTTGCTGATCTTGCCGCACCGGCTCGGCCTGCGGCCGTCGCGCCAGCAGGAGAACCGCGAACCTGGCCGCGCCGAGCAAATTCATGGCGATGATCGGCCAGTGCGACAGGTTGAGTTCACGATCGAACGCAGGCCCACCCGCGAACTCCCGGAAAGCCCCTCTTGCGGCCCAGTAGAAATGGCGAAGCAGCCAGGGCGCATGGCGAACATGCTTCAGGCAGAGTCCGCCATTGCCCAGGCTGTAGTCGCGGTGGAGCTTTTCGATGGCTTTGCGATCCCGCCTTCCGTGATGATGGAATATCGTCATGTCGGGCACATACTCGACCGGGATACCGAGCAGCATCGCCCGCACGAGGTAATCGGTATCCTCGGCCGACCGCAATGGTCCGCCGGCGCCGAAGCGTTCGTCGAAATAGCCGATGCGGGCCGCGACATCGCGGTGCATCGTCATGTTGCAGCCCAGCACAAAACCGCCGGGATGGACATCCGGTGTCAGCCGCTCGCGCACCCGCGAGCGCTTGATGGTGAACGGCAAATCCCTGGGATCGCCAAGCTCGACGCGGCCTCCCCGGATGAGCCACCGTTCCCCCGACGCATAGTGTCGCTCCAGGTCGCGCAGATAGTCGCAATGGACCGCGCAATCATCATCGACGAAGACCAGCACACGGCCGCGCGCGCGCCTCAGCCCGGCGTTGCGGGCAGCCGCCAATCCGGGGCGCGGCTCGCAAACGGGCGTGAATGGAATGTCCGACATTGCGGCGATGCTGGCCAGGCGTTCGGCCGTGCGGTCGCTCGAACCGTTGTCGACGACCACGAGTTCGGCCGCGAAGCCGGCATGGGCGCGGCACGCGGCCTGCACCGACTTGATGCAGGCATCGAGCACGGCGACGCGGTTGCGCGTGCATATGATGAAGCTGACTTCCGGCGCCGATCGTTCCGGCCGGGGACCGGCCGGGGCAGGGCCAAGCGCCGTCGAACGATCGCGCCGCAGAGGTTGGTGGGCTTTGACGGTCATCCCTCAGCCCGCCTGATAAAGTGCCAGAACCGCCGCGGCGGGAGCGGATTTGAAGAAATATGCCATGGCGTCCGCTTGCCTGCTGGCCGACAGCGAGGCAAGGCTGAGCCAGGGCGCCCAGGCGCCGGGCCGCAGCGCATATTGCTCGCGGCGCCGGATAACGTTCCACTTCGCGGTCCGCGTCAGCAATTCATGCGTCAGCGGGGGCTGCTTTTCGTCGGCGACGAGCTGGTAGAGGAAATAGAACAGGTTCAGCGCGCCGGCCTCGAAGCTCGGCCGTATCGCGGCCGGCAGCGAGGAAATCTCCTCCTCCAGCGCGACGATGAAGTGGGCCGCACGGACAACAGTGTCGTGGCTGACCGCATCGCCAATGTCGCGCAGGTCCCGCGTGGCTTGCGCCAGGCCCTCGCGCTCGAGGTTCTCGGCCACGATCCGCAAATGCGTCCTGCGCATCTCCTTGACGTGCCGGCTGGTCACGCTTGCCTGATGGACGCGGTAGACGACCAGGTTTTCGGGCATCATGGCTGCCGGGTAACGGCCGGCCAGCCGCCTGAAAAGATCGAAATCCTCGGCGTGCCTGTAGGTCTGGTCGTATTGGAGAACGCCGTCGTCGATGACCTTCCTGTTGTAGACGACCGTCGGGTGCATGAAGATCGTGAAGAACATCGCCAGTATGGGGATGCGGCCGAACTGGAACACCGGATCGGGCTTGCCCGTGGCGATGCGGCCGCGGATCAACATGTCGACGCCGGCGCCGCAGAAGCCGAGCCCGGGCCGCCGCTCAAACAGCGCCACCTGGCGCGACAATCGCCAGGGATAGGCGACGTCGTCGGCGTCCATCCGCGCGACCAACTCGCCCCGGGCGACCGCAAGCCCTTCGTTGAGCGTCGCGACGAGGCCACGGTTTTCGCGCGAGATGATCGAGACGCGGCTGTCGGCCTGCCGGTAGCGCTCGAGGATCTCAAGCGAATTGTCGGTCGACCCGTCGTCGATCGCGATGATCTCCAGGCGGCCGTAATCCTGCCGCAGGATGCTTCCCAGTGCGGCGGCGAGATAGGGCCCGGCATTGTAGACCGGCAACAGGACGGAGACGAGCGGCGCGGCGGTCATCGTCTTGCATCCGTTCGCTGGAGGTCGAGCGATGGCGTGCGGCCGTCGGGCGATCCGCCGGGATAGGCATCCGCTGGCCTCGCGAACCAGCCGGCATGGCCGGCCTGCGCGGCACTGGCGCGCGCGACATAGGGGAAGTGACGCTTCAGACTGTTGAGCGGCCTTTCGAAAACCACCCAGGAAATCGATGCCGCGACAATCGTGGCGGCGCCCGCAATCAGGAACCGCCCCGGCCCTTGCTCCGAGACATTGAGCGGGATCCAGGGCTGCCACTTGACGGCAAGCGACAGCAATATCGGATGGTAGAGATAAACGCCGTAGCTGATGCGACCGAGACCAAGCAGCGGTGGCAGGTCAAGAAGCTTGCCGATTGTGCCGCCAAGGCCGCGCGAACAGGCGGCGACGATGACCATCAGCGGTACCAGGGGCAGGACTTGCCGCACCAGCCAATGGGCCCATTCCAGCATCGGATCGGCAGGCGCCGGGACAAACCATTCGATCATCAGGAATGCAGCCGCGAAGACAGGCCAACCGAGCCGCATCCAGTGCGGCAGGGCCGCACCCCTGGACCGCCAGCAGGCAAGCAGCGCGCCCGTCGCCAGCGCATCCATGGATGCCGGCGGCAGCAGGTCGCGCGCCAGCGCCGGGGTGGCGGTGAGCGGCCAGTAAAAGCGATAGGCCAGCGACAGCGCGATGACGCCTATGCAGATCTGTTCGAAGCGCCGGCGTGGGGCCAAAAGGACGACCAGTGGCCAGGCAAGATAGAACTGCTCCTCGATGCTCAGGCTCCAGAAATGGCATAGGACCCAAGGGCTCCAGTCATTGCGCAGCGCATACCAGAAATTCGACAGGTAAAGCGCATGCCAGAGCAGCGATCCCCTGGACTGCTCCAGATCGACCAGCCAGACGAAACCCAGCACGGCAAAATACGGCGGGAATATCCGCAGCGCCCGCCTGATGTAGAAGGATCGCAGCGCGGGGCCGGTTTCAAATTCGGCGGCCGAACGCGCTTCCAGGAGCAGGCGCGTGATCAGGAAGCCGCTCAGCACGAAGAACAGCCGCACGCCTATATGACCCCAGAAGGAAGATCCCCCCGCCGCGAAGAAATGGGAGTACATCACCATCGTCACGGCGATGGCCCTCAGTGCATCCAGTTGGATGTCGCGGGCGTTTCTCATCAGCGGCTTCCGCCGGCATTGCGCCAGCCGGCCGTCTCGAGCGGCAGGCCAAGGCGGACGAGACCCGCCAGGGCGCCGTCAAACCCGCGCTTTGCGAGTCCGATCGGGCCGGGCTCGAAATCGACGAACGGACAGCTCAAGCTGGTCAATCTGGCGGGATCCTCCACGGCGTATGTCCAGTCGCAAACGAGTCCCCCAGGTGATCGTTCTGCTATGGCATTGTGCAGTGCAACACAAAAAATCTACCCGGCTGAAATACTTATGTGAGCGAGCGCTAAAATTTGACAGAACCGGCCGGTTCTCGCGATTCGTGGCGATTTTCCCCAGAAATTAAACCCTATGGTTTAATTTGTGCCGATATTCCCGCCTCGGTTGATTGGGGAGCTCTCTTGGCTCTAGAGCCTAGTTCTCTGTTAAATAATAGGAAATTGCGGAATCTATATTTTGGCTATATGGATTCGGTCCCGGCTTCGCGGAGAAATGAGTTGGAATCATTGGCTTTGCGCGGTGCAGCATGCTCGCCGTTCTTTTGTCGGTTGGCGCACGCAACGCCGGTCACCGGCTGAGCGGCCTCTGCCGTGGGCACACCGCCTTGAACACCACCGTCTGCTCCAGCCCGCCGCACCTTCGGTTTTCCAGCGTCACCGTGCCGCGTAGCGCTCGATGATTTCCTTGGCTATGGCGACGCCGAGGCTAGCGCCCGGCAGGATGAGGGGGCGACGCAGCGAGTTCACGCGTGGCTCTCCACCGTGTCGACGCGCGTGGTGAACTGGTAGCCGCCGTTGCGCGCCGTCTTGAACAGCCGCCGTCGCCGGTGTCGGCGAATTTGCGGCGCAGCCGGCTCACCAGCACATCGACCGAAAGTTCGAGCGGGTCGCGCTCGCGGCCTTGCGTCAGGTCGAGAAGCTGGTCGCGCGACAAAAGCCTGCCGGGACGGTCGAGAAACACCTGCAAAAGATCGGACTCGGCGCCGGTGAGGTCGACGGCCACGCCTTAAGCGTCCATCACCTTGCGGGTGGCCGGCTCCACCTGTAACTGGCAAAGCGAGATGCGGCGCGGGGCGGCGCAGGCAGGTCGCCAAGGCGCGGCGCGATCAATATTTCATCGCCTACCGGTCTTCGGTGCTGACGGCGCTGGAGGATGTGGAGAATGCGCTCGTGCGGTTGTCGGAAATCGTCGACGTCAAGACCGGCCCACGGCTGGCGTCGAAGCCGGCCTCGTGAGGCGCTCCCAAGGCCTCGGTTGCTTGGTTCGAGGCGGCTGCGCGACACGCCGCTCATCGCCGATGCGTCGTGTGAAAATGCCGCCTCCAGCTTTGGCGATGGCGGGCTGACCGCATCGCTGATACTGATGGCGCACACGCACAGCACAGGCGCCGCAGATGACATCCGATACACAGAAGGCCGAAGCGGTCGGGCAGTTGCTCGAAACGCCGGACCTTGCCAGCGCGCTGGAGAGCGAACAGTTCAAGAAGTTCCTCGACCAGGTGCCGATCGCCATTGCGGTCTCGGACCTGGGTTCGAAGGAGCGCGTCGTCTATGCCAATCCGGAATTCGAGAAACTGTCCGGCCTCAAGGCGGCGAGGCTCGCCCGGCAACACTGGGCGGCGCTTTCCGGTACCGGCCTGCACCAGCAGAAGGACCGGGTGCTGTTCGAGGCTGTTGTCGAGGAGACCGATTTCGTCGGCACGTTCCGTCTGGAGCGGACAGAAGACCAACCGGCAATCGTCGACGTCTATTCCAATGTCATCGAGGACGACAATGGCAAGGTCTGCTTCCGGCTGGTAGCGCTGGTCGACGTCTCGGCCCATGGCGAAACCGAGGATGCGCGATCGATCGACGAGCGCATCCGCGAGAAGGACACGCTGCTGCGCGAACTGCAGCACCGGGTGAAGAACAATCTGCAGATGATCACCGCGCTGATCCGGATGGAGACGCGCAACGCGGCCGAGCCGGACCAGAAGCGTTTCGAGAGGCTGGCGGGGCGCGTCGACGCGCTGGCGATCCTCTATCAGACACTGTCGGGCGATGATGACAAGGATGAGGTCGATCTTGGCGTCTATCTCAGCCAGATCGCGTCGGCGGTGATGAACTCGCATGCGGTCGAGGGCATCCGCCTCGACATGAAGGTCGACACCTATCCGGTGTCGATTAACGTCGCCATGCCGACCGGGCTGGTGGTAAACGAGCTTTTGACCAATGCGCTCAAGCATGCCTTCCAGGGGCGCGACGGCGGCACGATCACGCTGCACAGCATCGTTGACGGCGATGGCTGCCGCATCGTCGTCGCCGATGACGGAATCGGCCTGCCGGAGGGCGAGACCTGGCCCAAGCGCGGCAAGCTCGGCGCGCTGATCGCCCGATCGCTGACCGAGAATGCCAAGGCGGAATTCGACGTGAATTCGAGCGCCGGCGAGGGCACGCGGGTCACCATCGTCTTTAAGCGCTCGGTTGCCGCCGCCGGCTAGCCCGGGAAACCAAGCGGAACGGATGGCCGTAACCGCTTGGCTGATTTTCGACCTCATACGCCCTGTCGGTGGTTGGGGTGCACATCGGCGCCGGAACCATCCACGCCACCATTACCGACCTGAGGGCCGCCTCGAAAGCCATGGCCTCGCAGCATTTCGACACTGCCACCAGTGAACCCGTCGCTGTCATAGGCATGGTGGTGCGGATCGTCGAGCAATTGATCAAGAAAACCGGCGTCGCCCGTTCGCGATCCGGCGATCGAGCTGTTTTGAACGTCGCCTGATGTCACGCCCGCCGCGACTTCGACCCGGCCAAGATCGTGCTGATTGCCAGCGACTAGCTTTGCCAGGTGTTTGCGGCGTATCCGCACGCCTTGCCCTAGCAGGCGATTGCCGTTGCCTCACGACAGCCGGGCCGGTTCATCCTATTGCGGTGCTGCCAGGCAGGTTCTTGCCCGGCGGCAGGGAAGGGTGAAATTGAAGTGACATCGACGTCCGTTGCCCGTCGCGAAGCGGCTCCCTTGCCAGTCGCGGCGCTGATGGGCGCCATGGTGTCGATCCAGATCGGCGCCACCTTCGCCAAGGGATTGTTCCCGCTGATCGGCGCTCAGGGCACGACGACGCTCAGGCTGGTCATCGGCGCGCTGATGCTGATCGCGGTGCTGCGGCCCTGGCAGATGCGGCCCTCGCGCGCCACTCTGCCGTGGCTGGTCGCCTATGGGGTGACGCTTTGCGCGCTCAACCTTCTGTTCTACGCGGCGCTCGCCAGGATTCCGCTGGGCGTCGCGGTGGCGCTGGAGTTTTCCGGCCCGCTTCTGGTGGCGACGCTGACTTCGCGGCGCGCCAGCGACTTTGCCTGGATTGCGCTGGCGGTGGCCGGCATCCTGCTGTTGTCGCCCTTCGTTCATTCACTCGCGCCGCTTGATCCGATCGGGGTGATGCTGGCGCTGGCGGCTGGCGGCTTCTGGGCGCTCTATATCGTGCTGGCCCAGAAGGCCGGTGCGGAGCTTGGCACCCGCACCACCGCCTACGGCATGGCGATCGCCGCCGTGCTGGTGCTGCCCTTCGGCTTGGTGCAGGCGGGAACCGCGCTGCTGGCGCCGTCGATCCTCGTCAGCGCGCTGCTCGTCGGCCTGTTTTCGAGCGCGTTGCCGTTCTTTCTGGAGATGGTGGCGCTGACCCGCATGCCGGCCCGAATCTACGGCACGCTGACCTGCCTGGAGCCGGGGCTGGGCGCATTGGCCGGCTTCCTGTTCCTGCACGAGAGCCTGACCGCCACGCAATGCGTCGGGGTAGCCGCAGTCATTGCCGCGGCTTTCGGTACTGCGGTCACCTCGAAGCCACCGGTGCCGTCGCCGGAGTAGGGGGACGGACGCGTGGCATCATGCCGTGGGACCGATCCCGCCGCTGACCGCCGTTCGAGTGTTGCCTTTGTCCGGTCGGCGCCCTTCGTTGTCGTTCAGAACTTGATGCCGAGATCGACCTTGGCGCCCTGGTCGAGCGCGCCGCCGCCGAACTGGCCTGTGTAGGATACACCGAGCGTGGCATTGGCCGACATTTTGAGGTCGAGGCCGGCCTCGACCACTGCTGCGTCCCTGGCGATCGGCACGCCGGCGATGGTGAAGGCGTCGCCGCCGGCGAAGGCGAAGCTGGAGATCGGTGTGACATCGCCGAAGGCATGGAGCCAGCCGAGCATGCCGCGCGCGGTGGCGTTGATGCCGCCAAGCGCAAAATCGGTCGAGCCGCGCAGGCCGAGCGTGGTGAAGGTGGCGTCGGTGGTCGAACCGGCGCTGGTCAGCGCCGCCGCTCCGCCCGTTTCGGTGAAGCCGTCGGTGTGCACGCTGACATAGGCGAGATTGGCGAAGGGTTCTAACTTGAATTGTCCGACATCGGCTTTGTAGGCGAGTTCGCCGAAGATCTGAGCGGTGCCGGCATCATAGTCGGCCGTGAGCTGGTCGGCAAAACCGTTGAAGGCAACGGAACGTGCTGTCGAAAAACGGCTCCAGCTGTAGGCGGCGCCGGTGCGGAAGGCGATGGCGCCCCAGTTGGTGCCGCCATAGAGGCCAAGATGGTAGCTGTCGCTCTTGCCGGAGGAATTACGATCGTCGGCGTTGAAGGAGGAATGGCTGTAGCCGCCGAGCAGGCCGACGCGCCAGCCGCCGAGCTGTGTGTCGGCGCCGGCCAGCACGCCGCCGGTCGAGCGGTCGAAGGCGGCGGCGTTGCCGTCCGAGTCGATATTGCCCCAGGAACCAAAGGCCTGGCCCCAGACGGCAAAACGGTCGGTATCGGCGGCGACCATTTCGGGTCCGCCCTCGCCATAGGCCATGACCGGCAGGGCCGCCGCGCTGCCGTCGCCGAAGGCGGACCTGATACGATTGGTGGCGGCATCGCGGACGAAGCGGCTGTCTTCGACCAGCATGCCCTTGCCCGAGGCATGAATCTCACCTGAAAGCTGATCGAAGGCCGCTTGCGCAGCCGCTTCGGTCGGCAGGTCCATAATGGCGTCAAAGAGCGGATTGCCGCCGCCAAGGCTTTCGGCGCCGCCGCCGGTGGCGATCTGGTTGGGCGTCACGCCGACCGCGGCGAAGGACTTTGCCTGCACCACATCGAGGTACACATGCGTCGCGTCGTAGTTGGCAAGCAGCCCGATGAACGGGCCGGCCCCATTGAGCGTGTATGTTCCGGTGACGCCGCCATCGGCTTGCAGCACCGTGAAATGTGTGCCCAGCACATAAGGCGCGGCATCCGTCTTGACCACGCCGAGGATCGCGCCGGCGGCGACCGTCGCCGTGCCCGTTGCCTGGATGAGGTCGGACTGACCGGTCGAGGTCAGTTCGACCTGGTAGATCGAGCCGGCCGCCTGGTCGATATTGCCCGCGACATTGAGCGTACCGATCGAATTGCCCGGTGCGATGATGCCGCCCGACTGCGCTGCGATGCCGCCCACCGTGCCGTTGCCGCCCAACGTGCCGCCCGAGATCGTCACCAGCGAACTGGCAAGCGAACCGTTCACGGCCAGCCGTCCGCCGCTCACGTTGGTGGCGCCCGTGAAGCCGCCCGAATCGCCGGTCAGGTTGGTGTTGCCGGCGATCTGGTTGATCGTCCCCAGCCCGCTGATCGTGGCGCCGAATACGTAGTTTGCCTCGGTATGATTGAAATTGAGCGTGCCGACGCCACTGCCGAACTGCAGCGCGGCCGGATCGAAGATGCCGGCGCCGGTAGCTGCCGAGCCTGCCGCGCCGCCGATGTTGAGCGTGCCAGTGGAACCCGCGTGGCTGGCAATGGTGACGATGCCGCCGGCGGCAACCACGCCGCCGTTTGAAATCGTCAGTGCGCCTGTGCCGTCAAGGCCGACAATAAGGCCCGCACTGCTGGTCCAGGTCGAGCCGGTGCCATCGACCGTCGCCGTGCCGGTCGAGCCTGGATTGTACCCGAGGTAGCCCCAAGCATTGCTGACCGTGCCGCTGTTCAAGACATTCAGTGTGCCGGTTCCGAGGTTGCCGACGTAGAGGTCGCCGCTGTTGGCCCAGATGGAATTCGTACCGACCACTGTCGCAACACCCGTACCTGTAGTGGTGCTACCAATGGTGGCGCCTGCGCTCTTGACGGTTCCGCCGTTCGAGATCGTCAGTGTGCCGGTGCCCCAGTTGCCGACGAGCAGGCCTGAGCTGTTGAGCCAGCTCGAGCCGGCGCCATCGACCGTCGCCGTGCCGGTGGAGCCTCCCGAGTAACCCACTTGGCCGACAGTGTCTTTGACTGTGCCTCCGTTGGAGATTGTCAGCGTGCCAATACCGCCGCCGCTGACACCGACATAGACAGCCGCACTGCTGTTCCATGTCGACCCGGCACCATCGACCGTCGCGGTGCCAACAGAATAGTTCCCGACATAGCTCATGGCACTGTCGACAGTGCCGCCGTTCGAAATCGTCAGCGAGCCGGTGCCGCTGTGGCCGACAATCAGAAGATTCGCACTATTAGTCCATGTCGAACCGACGCCGTCGATCGTCACCGTGCCAGTAGAGCCCGCTGTTTTGCCAACATAGGCAGAGTCACTGCTGACCGCGCCGCCGCTCGAGATCGTCAGCGTGCCCGTGCCACGATTGCCGACATTGAGGCTCCCATTGTTGGTCCAGGTCGAGCCGGTGCCCGCGATGGATACCATGCCGGTCGAGCCGACCGAATTGGCGACATAGGCCGCGTCATTGCTGACCGCGCCGCCGTTAGTGACGCTCAGCGTGCCGACGCCAAGTTCGGCGATATACAGGTCACTGCTGTTGGTCCAGGTCGAGCCGATGCCCTCGACCGTCACGGTCCCGGTGCCCGCACCGTAGCCGACATGACCCACGGTGTCGCTGACAGCGCCGCCGTTCGAGATCGTCAAGGTGCCGTTGCTGTTGGTGCCCAAAGCGAGGAAAAGGTCCGAACTGTTGCTCCAGACGGAGCCTGCTCCAGTCACGGTCACGCCGCCGCTCGAGTTCGAGAGATAGCCCAGATAGCCGGCCGTGCTGGCGAGCGTACCGCCGTTTGTGATTGTCAGCGAGCCGGTGTAACTCGCAATGGTGCCGAGAAACACATAGTGCGCGGCCGCATTCGCCGCATTGACCACGGCCGGATTCGGGAACGTCGCATTCAGAGTAACGTCGTCGCTCGATGTCGGAACGGCGGCGGGGTTCCAGTTTCCCGCGGTAAACCAATCCGTGGAGGCAGCGCCGGTCCATATCTCGGCCGCCGTTGCGGCGATTGGCTGGCCAAGACCGACCAGCGCGGTCGACGTCAGCGCCAGATACTTCAATGCCTTCGCCTTGCGGCCTCCAAATCTATACTGCGGCATTCAATCCCCTGAAATGACAGTCGTTTCACCCTGCCTGACATGTCATCGGAGCCAGGCGCTGTCTTGGGCAGGGCCGCACTGGAATTGGACTGGAGTGAGGTGCCGTGCTTTTTTCGCGCACTGTGGCGGTTTGGCGCCATCGAGTGCGACGCTTTACGGATATCTCCGAGTATTTCTGGAATTGCGTCAGCCAAGTCGACGAAGTTCGACAAAATTCTTGTCCAAAAAAGCACAGAAATTGTCGCCTGCGGCATCTGTGTCTCTGGCTATGGACAGACCGCGATCTGGTCCAATACGGTGCCCGTCGAAGTGAAGCCGTGTGTGTGGAAAAGGCCATTGCTGCTGCAAAAGAATATCTTCTCATCGGTCGACCTGTCGCCGCATCTGGACCACCGCGCACGGTTCGCGCTGTGGCAGGACATCCATGTCGCCGAGATATGGTCGGTCGAATATACGATTTCCGAGAAGCTGTCGTTCCAGGCCGCGATCGAAGCCACGGCCGTCGGGTCGCTGGTGCTGGGGCAGATGGCGGGGACAATCCGGCATGCCAGCCGCAAGGCGAGCAACATCGCCGCCGATGGCCGCGACGGCTATCTGCTGCTGGTCAACAATGGCGATACGGTGCTCAGCGGCACCCAGATCGGCCGCGACTATCACGTCGGCAAAGGCGAGGCTGCACTCGTCTCGGCTTCGGAAGCGCTGCAGATGACGGGCGGAGACAACAATGTCTGGGCTAATGTGGTGCTCCCGCGAGCCGTGCTGGAGAATGCCTTCACGCATCTCGAGGACCGGTTGGCGTTGACCATCGGTGCCGACAATGAGGCGCTCGACATGCTCAAGCGCTATTGCAGTTTCCTGGAAGCCGGCCCCGCCCTGGTCTTACCCGATCTTGTCGGCCATGCCACCGAGACGATCGTCGACCTGATCGGTCTGGCGACCGGCGCCAAGGGCGAGGCCGCCGAACTGGCGGGCCTGCGCGGCCTGCGCGCGGCAAGGCTGCAGGCCATCCTGCAAAAGATGCGGGACAATTTCGCCGATCCCGCCATTTCGGCGCAGAGCGTTGCCGGGCAATTGCGGCTGTCCGTGCGCTACGTCCATAACCTGTTGCAGGAAACTGGGGAGAGCTTTGCCGAGCGCATTCTCGAACTGCGCCTGCAGAAGGCTCATCGGATGCTGTCCGACAGGCGCAACGACCAAATGCGGATCAGCGAGATCGCGCTGCTCAGCGGTTTCTCCGACGTGTCCTATTTCAATCGCTGCTTCCGCCGCCGCTTCGGCTCGAAGCCCAGCAGCGCAAGGTAGTCTCGCCGAAAGCGACTCCCGCCGGGTGCAGGGCGCGCCAATCGACTGAGGCTGAATGGCCACACCAGCCGGGAAAGCGATGCGATGCTCTTCCCGACAATTCTCGTGCGGCCCAGCCCAAGACGCGGCCGGCGGACAATGCAACACCGGATTTCTCGACAACAGCCGGATCTCCGCAGGACATTTGCGCGGCGGGAAACGCAACATTTTTGGGACAGCAGACAACAATGAAAACTCTTCTTCTCGCTACGGCCTTCATTCTCGCGCCGCTTGGCTTGGCATGCGCGGCTGATATCAATGAGGTTTCGCCTGCTGGTTATGACTGGTCGGGCCTCTATGCCGGTGTTGACATCGGTTACGCCGCCGGAAAATCCAATCTGTTCATTGCCGGCGCCGGCCAGGGCGGGGCCAGCGATCTCAACGTTGGCCTCGATCCGAACGGTTTTATCGGCGGCGTCCATATCGGCGCCAATTACCAAATGGCGAACAGCTTCGTGATCGGCGCCGAGGCCGACATTGCGTACAGCAATATCGATGGGCTGTCTGCCATCGACGCCGGCGGCGGCGGCGTCAACACGCTGCTCAAGAGCGAACTCAAATGGTCGGGGTCGGCGCGGCTGCGGGCCGGCTATGCCTTCGATAGGACCTTGCCCTTCATCACTGCCGGTGTCGCCGCGGCCAAGTATGAATTGATCGCGGTTAGCGCGGGCGGCCAGGCTCCCGATGTAACTCTCCACAGCGACAGCCATGTCGGCTGGACCGTTGGCGCCGGCATCGAGCACGCCTTCACCGATCGCTGGATCGCGCGGGCCGAATATCGCTTCTCAGACTTCGGCAGCCAGGACCTCTCGGCGGCAGCCGGTCTGCCTACGGAAACGCATGTCGATCTCCAGACGCAGGATGTCCGGGTCGGCCTCAGCTACAAGTTCTGATTGCTGGCCGTCGCTGAACAAACCCCCGCGCATTTTTTGCGCGGGGGAGGCAATAGTTTCGGGATAGCAAACGATGAAAACCATTCTTTTCGCCACGGCCTTCATCCTCACGCCTGTCGGTATGGCGTCCGCGGCGGACACCAGTGAGGTCTTGCCGGTTGCCGCCACCTACGGCTGGTCCGGCGTCTATGTCGGCGCGCAGGCCGGGTATGCCTGGGGGGACGCGAGGGTCGGGCAAGCCTTTGCCCCGGACAGCTTCGACAATTACGGCTGGGGCTACAGTCCGTCCGGTGGTTTCGGCGGTCTTTACGCCGGCTACAACAAGCAGTTCGAGAGCGGGCTGGTTCTCGGCATCGAGGGCGACTACAGCTTCGCAAGCGTGAAGGACACCACACTCTATCGGGCGCTTGGCGTCGATGACCCTGCCTTTGGCGGAGAGCTCAAGCTGGAGTCGGTCGCCACCGTGCGCCTGAGAGCCGGCTATGCGATGGATCGCTGGCTTCCCTTTGTCACCGGCGGCCTGGCTGTGGCAAGCTATAAGCACACTACCACCGACATTCCGGGCGGTCCCTATGCCGACGCCAAAGACACCGTCACCGGCTACACGCTGGGCGCCGGTGCGGAATACGCCGTCACCGACAATTGGGTGGTCCGCGGCGAGTACCGGTTCGCCGATTTCGGCCGCCATACTTCCCAGCGTCACCTGATCGTCAACGGCGCTCCCCTCAATCCCGACGAGATCGAGTTGACGACGCACGATGTCCGGATTGGCATCGCCTACAAATTCTGATCGCCGAAGCTGCCGATCTCCCTCCTCGAGGGGGAGATGGCCGGCAGGCCAGAGGGGGGTCGGTTCGACTGGCCTCAGCCTGCAGATGAGGTTGGCGCTCTACGCGCGGCGACCCCCTCTGTCGGCTTCGGCGACATCTCCCCGTCGAGGGGGGAGATAAAGCCGGGCGCTGGTTAAATCAGCTTTTCCAGCGTGATCGGCAGGTCGCGTATCCTCTTGCCCGTGGCGTGAAACACAGCGTTGGCGATCGCCGGTGCGACGCCGACAATCGCCAACTCGCCGACGCCCTTGCCGCCGAGCACCGAGGAATGCAGGTCGGGAATGCCGACCGAGATCACCTCGATATCGGGGATGTCGGCATTGGTAGGCACCAGATAATCGGCGAGGTTGTTGTTGACGATGCGGCCATGGCGGCGGTCCATGATGCCTTCCTCCAGCAGGGCCTGGCCGATGCCCATGATGATGCCGCCCTTCCACTGGCTTTCGGCAAGTTTCGGGTTGTAGAGCCGGCCTGAATCCAGCGCCGACACCACGCGTGATACGCGCACCGTGCCGAAATCCTCGTCGACGCGCACCTCGATGAAATGCGCGCACCAGGAGTGGCGGGAATAGTCGCCCTCTGTGTGCGGCAGCGCCATGGCGATGGTGGTGTAGTTCTTGTAGCGGTCGTCTGATGTCGAGTTGGCCGGCATGGTGTCGCCGGTGGCTTCGATGTGGTCGCGGCCGACGCTTTTGAGCAGTTCGGCGATCGAGACATCGGGTCCGTCGCCGCGCGGCGAGCCGATGCGGCCGTTGGCGACGACCAGCGTGTTGGCCTGCAGCGCATGGAAAGGCGAGCGCGGATCGCTGATGGCGAGGCCGACGAGTTGGTCGAGCGCCGATGTCGCCGCCTTGTAGACGGCGCCGGTCATCACGCCGGCCAGCCGCGAACCGCCGGTGACGCCAGCGCGGGGAAAGCGCGAGTCGCCGAGCTTCACCACCACGTCGTCGGCTCGCACGCCCACCGTTTCAGCGGCGGTTTGCGCCAGGATGGTGTAGGTGCCCTGGCCCATGTCGATCGACGAGCTTTCGACCTCGACCGACCCATCGGCCAGGATGCGCACGATCGCCTCGCCATAGGCACGTCGCACCGGATAGGTGCCGGCAGCTACTCCCCAGCCGATCAGCTGGTTGCCGTCGCGCATGGAGCGCGGTTCGGGCGTACGCCTGAACCAGCCGAAGCGCTCGGCGCCGGTGGCAAAAGCCTCGCGCAACTGCCTGGTCGACCAGGCTTTTTTGGCATGCGGATCCTGCTCGGCATAGTTCCTCAGCCGGATCTCCAGCGGATCGATGCCGACCTCGTAAGCGAGCTCGTCGATGGCGCTTTCGATGCCGAAGGCGCTAGGGTTTTCGCCCGGCGCGCGCATGGCGCCCGGCACCACGGAATTCACCCGCACGACATTCTGCTTCGAGGAGAAATTCGGCGTCGCATACATGATCGAGGTGACCGACCCGAGCGGCTCGACCCACATGCCGTCGATCGACGTCTCGTTGACGCCGCGATGCACGATCGACTGGATTTTTCCGTTCGCGTCGGCGCCGATCGCCACCGTCTGGCGTGTCGCGGCGCGGCCGCCATAGCCGGTGAAGGTCTGCGGCCGCGTCATCACCAGCCGTACCGGCCGGCCGAGCATTCTGGCGGCACATGCCGCTACCGCGCCATGGCTGAGCGCCAGCGCCTTGGAACCGAAGCCGCCGCCAATATAGGGCGAGACCAGCCGCACATTCTCGAACGGCACGCCGAACCATTCGGCATAGGTGCGCGCCATGCCGTCCAGCCACTGGCTCGGTTCCCAAACGGTGAGCTGATCGTCCTCCCAGCGCGCTATCAGGCCGTGCGGCTCCATCGGCGCCTGGTATTCACGCGGTGTGTTGTAGGCGGCGCAGATGCGGACCGGAGCCGAGGCGAAAGCGGCTTGCGCGTCGCCCCATTCCTTGGTCATGGCGTCGATCGGAATGCCGTCGCCGGCCTTGGCATCGCTGAGGTCGACGATGGAAGGCGTCTCGTCATAGCTGACCTTGACCAGCGCTGCCGCCGCGACCGCCTGTTCGAAGGTCTCGGCGACCACGGCGGCGACATGCTGACCGGAGAAGGTGATGTCGCGGGCCAGCGGGCAATAGGGCTTGTCGGGTGGCGGCGTGCCGAACCAGTCCGAAGCGGTCCTGAGGCTGATGATGGTGTCAGGCGTCAGCACCTGCAGCACGCCGGGCGCTGCCTCGGCGGCAGTGGTATCGATCGCACGCACCTTGCCCGACGCAATCGTGCTTTCGACCAGCACGGCATAGGCGAGGCCTTCGAGCCGCTGCTCGACGGCGTATTTCGCTGCACCGGTGATCTTGGCCGGGCCGTCGACGCGCGACAGCCGGCCGCCGACGGCTTCCGACAGCGCACCGTCGGACGCGTCGCCATGTCTGATGTTGTGAACGGTCATGCCGTTTCTCCCAATTTGAGGATGGCGCGGGCGACGACGCGCGGCGCCAGTTCGATCTTGTAGTGGTTGGCGCCATGGTCGACGGCGCCTTCGACGGCGAGCAGGCTGGCGGCGCGGACAGCGTCCGGCTCCAGCACCTTGCCCTTAAGCGCGTCTTCCGCGGCCCGGGCACGCCAAGGCTTTGTAGCGACGCCGCCAAGCGCGACGCGCAGGTCGCGGATGGTGCGTCCGTCGGCTTCGAACTCGACGCCGACGGCGGCACTGGCGGCGGCAAACTCATAGGATTGGCGATCGCGGATCTTGAGGTAAGTAGAACGCCGGGCAGAGGCCGAGCCGGGGATCTCGATCGCGGTGATCATCTCGCCTGGTTCGATGGCGTGTTCCCTGTTCGGCGTGGTGCCGGGCAGAAGGAAAAAGTCATCGACCGGAACCTGGCGCAGGCCCAGATGCACGACCGCATCGAAGGCGACCAGGGCCACGGCGAGGTCGCCGGGATACATGGCGATGCAGGCGTTGCTGGTGCCGAGCACGGCGTGTCCCCTTGTGACGCCGCCGATGGCCGAACAGCCGCTGCCGGGTTCCCGCTTGTTGCAGGCGGGGAAATTCGCCGGGTCGCGGAAATAGGGGCAACGCGTGCGCTGCATCAGATTGCCGCCGATGGTCGCCATGTTGCGGATCTGCGCCGAGGCCGCCTGCCACAGTGCTTCCGAGACGGCGGGAAAGCGGCTCTTGATGTCGCCATGGTCGGCGACATGGCCCATCCTGGCCAGCGCGCCGATGGTGGCGCCGCGCTCGCCCACTTCGATGCTGTTCAGCCCCTTGAGATGGGTGATGTCGACCAGCGTCTCGGGCTCGGTGACGCCACATTTGGCGAGGTCGATCAGCGTGGTGCCGCCAGCGAGCAGCATGGCGCCGGGCAGGGCGGCCGCCTGGAGTGCGGCATCGACTGAAGCTGCGCGCAGATAGGAAAAATCCTTCATGACTGGACCTCCAATGCCGCCTGGCGAACGGCGGCGACGATGTGCGGATAGGCGCCGCAGCGGCAGAGATTGCCAGCCATGTATTCGCGGATTTCCTCGTCGGAGCCGGCATGGCCCTCACGGATGCAGGCGACCGCCGACATGATCTGGCCGGGCGTGCAATAGCCGCACTGGAAGGCGTCCTGTTCGAGGAAGGCAGCCTGCACGGGATGCATTTCGCCCTCCCGTGCAAGCCCCTCTATAGTGGTGACGGTGCGGCCCTCGACTTGTGCGGCCAGCGTCAGGCAGGCCAGCACGCGCTCGCCGTCAACATGCACCGTGCAGGCGCCGCACTGGCCGTGGTCGCAGCCCTTCTTGGTGCCGGTCAGGCCGAGCCGGTCGCGCAAGGCATCGAGCAGCGTGACACGCGGCTCAAGTTGAAGTTCGTGATGGTCGCCGTTGATATCGAGTTGGACGTGGATTTTGGTCATGGGCGTCTGGCTCCAGTTGCTTGACGCGGATGGGAATGAATTGGGGTCGAGGCGGGGGAGGGCAAGGGCACCTTGTGGCTAGGCTTGAACGGCGGAGGCGTCGACGACAGATGATCCCCACGAGGGGGAGATTGACGGCTTGGCCGTCTTCGCCAGCCTCAGGTGATCTTGCAGGTTTGAAAGACGTGACATAACGGTTCCCCTTCTTATATGATGAAGGTACTCCACTAAAACGGAGGCGCCTCCGTTTATTACGTGGGGGTTGACCCGGCCGGGTTCAAGCCCCTGACACGACGTGGAGAAAAAATTGGCCATCGAGCCGCCCGCCATTGCTGAACAGACGGCCGAAGCCGCGGAGACAAAACCGCTGCGCGCCGATGCGCAGCGCAACCGTGACCGGCTGGTCGAGGTGGCAGCCGCCGTCTTTGCCGAGCGTGGCATCGATGCTTCGCTGGAGGAGATTGCGCGCCGCGCCGGTGTCGGCATCGGTACGCTCTACAGGCATTTCCCGACGCGCGAGCATCTGGTCGAAGTGGTCTACCGCCGAGAGGTGGAGGCACTGTGTGCGGCCGTCGGCGAGCTTGCCCAAAAACATACGTCCGATGTCGCGCTGGAACAGTGGATGCAGCGCTTCGTCGACTATATCGCCACCAAGCGCGGCCTGGCGACCAGCCTGCGCATCCTGCTCACCACCAATTCGACACTGTTTTCCGACACGTCGGGCCGGGTATCGCAAGCCTTGCGGCAACTGGTCGAGGCGGCGGTGGCCGACGGCACCATCCGAGGCGATGTCGATGCTTCGGACGTGCTGCATGCACTGTCGGGCATCTACTCGGCACCCGACACCCCGGAATGGCGCGACCGCTCGCGCCGCCTGGTCAAGCTGCTGATGGACGGGTTGCGGTTTGGCGCGGGGAAGGCACGGTGAGGGCGACCAGATTTCGGTCGTGCAACAACCTGACCTGTCCATGATTTGAGGGCATCCGATGTATGTAGGCCGTTCCTACAAGGTGATCGATTTCGCGCTCTGGTCGCGACGCAGCGTCATCTACATGGCGGTGGTGAGCGGACTGGCTGTCGCAGCCTACCGGCTTCCCGGTATCGCCGGTTTCTCGGTACCATGGTCGGTGGTGCTGGTGCTCGGCACGACGGTGTCACTCGTTGCCGGCTTCAAGAATTCGCAGGTGTTCACCCGCAGCAGCGACGCGCTGCAGGCCTTCGCGCAAATTACGGCCAGCAGCCGGCTGTGGTCCAATTTCTGCAGGGACTTCATCGATGCGCCGACGGCCCGGCAACTCATCTACCGCCATATCGCCTGGATGACGGCACTGCGGTTCGCCCTGCGGCGGCCGATGCCCTGGGAATCCATGGCGCGGGCAGCCAATGTCGAATACCGGCGGCGCTACCAAATCCATGAGGATGCGAGCTCGGTCGCCGACGAATTGCGTCCGCTGCTGGCCGAACAGGCCGAGGATGTGGTGAAATCGGCTCAGCCGGCGATCACCCTGCTCGAACTCCAATCGGTCCAGGTCAATGCGTTGTTCAAGGATGCGAAAATCCCTCCGCAGGTCTATGTCGAGCTGACCAAGCTGATCCGCGACTTCCACGACCAGCAGGCGCGCTGCGATCGCATCAAGAACAATCCCTATCCCAGGCAATACGCCATCGTCAGCTCGATGTTCGTGATGATCTTCTGCACCCTGCTGCCATTCGGGGTGGTTCCGGTGTTTGCCGAGATGGGCAAACTGGGCGGCGTGCTCGGTCCGATCGCGATCTGGCTGACCATCCCGTTCAGCACGCTGCTGGGCTGGGCCTACATGTCGCTCGACCAGGTCGGCGAGAGCAGCGCCAATCCCTTCGAGGGCAGCGCCAACGATGTTCCGATCTCGCAGATCTGCCGCGACATCGAGATCGAACTGCGCAGCGGGCTTGGCGAGGCTGACCTGCCCAAGCCGTTGCTGCCGGTGAACGACATTGCCACCTAGGCTGCCAGACACCGAGGGCTGCGCGACCGCTCGCGCCGGCGACATGCACAAAAATCTCGGCGTGTATGTCACACCAGCGGATCCTGTCTCGTCATGATGTCGGCACAACAGAAGGAAGCCAATCATGACTGCAAAACTTGATCTCTTCGCCGCTGCCCCTGCGCTGATGAAGGAATGGCAGCGCGCAGCCTTTGCCATTTCGGCCAGCCTCGAGCCGAGCCTGGCCGAGCTGGTGAAGATACGGGCATCCCAGATCAACGGCTGCGCCAACTGCCTCAACATGCACACGGTGTTCGCGCGCGAGGACGGCGAAACCGAGCAGCGCCTCTATTTGTTGGCGGCGTGGCGCGAGGCGCCCTGCTATACCGACCGTGAACGCGCCGCGCTTGGCTGGACCGAGGCGCTGACGCGGATCAGCGAAGGACATACGCACGAAAGCGCCTATGATGCCCTGAAGGCCGAGTTCACGCCGGAGGAACAGGTGAAGCTCACCTTGATGATCAATGTCGTCAACGGGTACAACCGCCTTGCGGTCGGTTTCGGCGGTTGGGCCGATCCGGCGGCGATCAGGTCAGCCGCCAAGGCGGCGGCTGCCTGATGACGAACGCGGAGCCCGAGCATACAGCGCCGGATTTCGGCGTGCTCGGACCAAAGCTCAGGCGCGTCGCCTATCGTATGCTTGGCTCCGTGGCGGACGCCGAGGATATCGTGCACGAGGCCTTCATCCGCTGGATGAGGGCCGACCGCAGCGATGTGCGCGAGCCCGAGGCCTTTCTGTGCCGCACGGTCACGCGACTCTGTCTCGACCAGCTCAAATCCGCGCGCCGCCGGCGTGAGAGCTATGTCGGTCCCTGGCTTCCCGATCCGCTCGTGGAAGAGGATGACGAGGAAGATGTCACTTTGCCGCTGATGCTGGTGCTGGAGCGTCTTTCTCCGCTCGAGCGGGCGGCCTTTCTGCTGCACGATGTGTTCGGGCTGGGATACCAGGAGGTCGCCGCCGCCATCCAGCGCGAACCCGCCGCCTGCCGCCAGCTCGCTGCCCGCGCGCGCGCCCATATCCGTGAGGCGCGCCCGCGTTTCAAGGTAGAAAAGCAACGCGGCCTCGCGCTGGCTGAGGCGTTTTTCGCGGCCTCGCGCAGCGGCGACATGAAGGCGCTCGGGGCGCTTTTGGCGGCCGATGTCAGCGCCCATGCCGACGGCGGCGGCAAGCGCCCGGCCGCCACGGACGTGGTCCACGGGTTCGATGCCGTTATGCGGCAATATGAGCGTGTGGTTGCCTGGCTCCAGGAGAACCGCTCGACCCTTGTTCGCATCGGTTTCGTCAACGGGTTACCCGGCTTCGTCACGCTGGAAGCCGATGGCGAGCTGCAGACAACCGCGCTCGACATCGAGGACGGAAAGATCGCGGCCATCTATGTGATGCGCAATCCCGACAAGCTGAGGCACCTGCATTGAAACCTGTCACCCGAAAAGCGAGCGGTTACCCCTTCGCTTCGACCAGAATCACCAGCGACTCCGGCACCACTCCGTCGTGGGCCATTGCGTCGGCAGCCGCCTTGCTCTGCATCAGCGCGGCCATCTTATCCATGTCCGGAACGTCCATCATCACGGCCACACGTTTCGGGTTCTGCGGATCGACGAAAGTGCGGATGTTGGTGATCCCAAGCGAGCCGAAGAGCTCCTTGCGCTTGGGTGAATTGAGCCAGTGCTTGCTGTCTTTCGTGATGTTGTGGTGACCGATAACGGTTGGCATGGCATCCTCCCTGGTTCTACGCAATTCCCACGGGAAAGCGCTATGCGCTTTTCCCGGGAAAACCGTTTCACGCTTTTCCCGGAATTGCTGAGGTGACGCCGGCGGTCGATATCGCCCGCCTGATGCTGCGATCCACCTGTGAAAACCAGTGAGCGCCGTTTCTCTCGGACTGTCAATTAGCTGTTGCTGATGGATTCTGGGTGGTTTGTGGGGCTGCTGGCGCCTTGGGGGGAGCGCTCAAACGTCGAGGCAGACCTTGCCGAAATGCTTCTGGGATTCGTAGTGTGCGAAGGCGGTGGCGATGTCCTCAAGCGGGAAATGGCGGTCGACAACGGGCTTCAGGCGGTTGATCTCTATCGCCCGGATCATGTCCTGCTGGTCGGCCCGGCTGCCAATGGAAATGCCGCTGATGCGGATCTGGTTCGAAAACACCGCCGGGATCGAGACCTCAACCGCAAAGCCGGTCAGCACGCCGATCAGGGCGATGTGACCGCCCGTCCGGCAGGCCGCTATCGACTGCGCCAGCGTGGCGGGGCCGCCGACCTCGATCACGTGATCGACGCCGCGTCCGTCGGTGAAGTTTCTGGCCTTTTGGCCCCAGTCCGGCACCGCCTTGTAGTTGATGACAGTGTCGGCGCCGAGGCGCCTGAGCCTCTCCAGCTTTTGCTCGTCGGATGACGTTGCTATGACCCGGGCGCCGGCGGCTTTGGCGAATTGCAGCGCAAACAGCGACACACTGCCGGTGCCGAGGACCAGCACCGTGTCGCCCGGCTTCACCTTGCCGCACACAACCAGGCCCCGCCAGGCGGTGACGCCCGTGCAGGTGAGCGTTGCCGCCTCGACATGCGTATAGCCCGCCGGTGCCCTGGTGAAGGCCCGCGCCGGCATGCATACATACTCGCTGGCGAAGCCGTCAAAACTTTCCCCCGGAATGTCGCGCCGGGTCGCGGGCATCATGTCGCCGTCGAGCCACCAGGGGTAGAAGACGCTGACGACGCTGTCTCCGGGCTTGAACGCATCGACAGCGTCGCCGACGGCAATCACCTCGCCTGAGCCATCGGACAGCGGAACGCGGCCGTCAGCGAACGGTGTCTTGCCCTGCACCGCGAAATCGTCACGCATGTTCAACGAGCAGGCCCGGATCCTGACCAGCACGTCACCCGGCCCTGGCTGGGGCGGGTCTTCCTCGACCAGGTCGAGATTGTCCAAGCCGCCCGGCGCTCTCAGCCTGACCAGTTTCATTGTCTTTCTCCGATGTGTGGGGTGTCTAAAATTGGGGCGGCGCGCTGGACCTATCGGACCTGCCGGCCGGAAATCACCCGCAGCCAGGGCGCCAGATGGAAGGCGCTCATCAGAAGATACATCGCCGCCATTCCGGTTAAAGACGGGCCGGTCAGTGGCGAGGAGCCCATGCACAGCATGGCTGCATCGCCACCCTGGAGACAGGAGAGCAGCGCCATCAGCGCGAAGGTAGGGGCCGCAGCAAGGCATAGCCAGTCGGCGATGGTGAGGGGGGCAGTGTCTTCGGAGGGCACGCTGCCCGTGCGAGAATGGATATCGCTCATGGTCTCTTCCTTGATGGTCATGGCGGGGCCGATAACAGGACTTGGGTTCCTCTCCCCCACTCCGTGAGGGAGAGGAAACTCAAGCTGGGTGAGCGTGCGCCACCCTTTCCCGACAGGCCCTCGCTACTCGCCCTTGTCGCGGAACGCCGCTTCTCCGGCCGCAGACACTTGTTCCCATGTCTTGTCGACCCCGGCGTCGTAATTGTCGTGCCAGTTCCACCAGGAGTAGAGCGGGGTCTGCGGATAGCCTTCGGGCGAATCTTCCCAGATCTCCTGGCGGCCGAGCGGCGTCGCGTCGAGATAGCTCCAGACGGTGCCCATCGCCTCGTCGCCGCGGCTGTTGATGAAATAGGTGCGGAAGATGCGGTCGCCATCGCGGATGAAGACGTTGTGGCCGTGCCATTCGTCGACGCCGAAGTCTTTGTCGAAACTGTCGGTGATGGTGTACCAGGGCATCTCCCAGCCCATCCGCTGCTTCACCCGCGCAATGTCGGCCTGCGGGGCGCGCGAGGCGTAGGCAAGCGTGGTGTTGCGGGCGTTGAGATGGGCGAGGTGGCCGACCTGATCGGCGCCGAGCGAACAGCCGCGGCAGGCATGCTCGGGCCAGCCGAACACGCCGGGCTCGAAGAAGGCGCGGTAGACGATCAGCTGGCGGCGGCCCTCGAACAGGTCGAGCAGGCTCGCCTTGCCGTTCGGCCCCTCGAACACATAGGCCTTGTCGACTTCCATCCACGGCATGCGCCGGCGCTCGGCGGCCAATGCGTCCTTGGCGCGCAGCGTTGCCTTCTCCTTCACCAGCATCTGTTCGCGGGCAGCTTCCCAGTCCTGTCTTGAAACGATCGGCGGGGTCTTCATTGCGATGTGCTTGGTCATTGGTCGTCTCCTTGTCAGTTTGCCGCCGCACTGTTGCGACGTGTTGCTGCTTGCTGGTCGTGAGCTAGGGTAGGGCGGTCTGGCGCAGCGGTGGGAGTTACAAGTGTGAGGGGATTTGAATCGCCAGGCCCGCCGCAGCAGGGGTGGCGGATTCGCGCGGAGTGCCTGGTCGTGTCGATTGTCGCGTCGAGGGGCAGATCGGCTGAACTGGGCATCTTCTTCTCCGTTGGCGTGCCGTTGGTTGCCGGCACGGCTTGCTGGTTGACTGTGCTGGCTTAAGTTAGGGCGGTGACGCGCGGGGGTGGGAGTTACAAGTGTGACGGGATTTGAATGGACTCGCTGATCACCGCGGCAGCACTGGCGCTGGCCGGGGGCGATCCGCTCGGCGCGCTGGATCGCGTCGCCTTGCGCGAAGACCCGCCGGCGCTGGCGCTGCGCGGCATTGCGATGGCGCAGCTCGGCGATCTCGATCGCGCCAAGGCGCTGCTGCGGAGGGCCGCGCGTGGCTTCGGCCCGAAAGAAGCGGTGGCGCGCGCCAGATGCGTCGTCGCCGAGGCCGAGATCGCGCTGGTCTCGCGCGACCTCGGCTGGCCGGCCAAGGCGCTCGATGCGGCGCGCGCAACTCTGGAAAAGCACGGCGACCGGCTGAACGCCGGGCATGCCGGCCACCTCAAGGTGCGGCGCCTGCTTTTGATCGGCCGTCTCGACGAGGCTGAAGACGTGCTGGCCGGGCTCGACCCGGCGCCGCTTCCGCCGGCCTCGCGCGCCGCGCACGAACTCGCGGTCGCCGGCATCGCGATACGGCGCCTGAAGACGAAGCCGGCGCGCAGGGCGTTGGAGTGGGCACGCCACGCCGCTCGCCGGGCCGGCATTGCGGGCCTGATCGCGGAGGTCGACAGCGCATTCTTGGCGCTGGACACGCCGGCCGCGCGGCTGATCGCGGGTGGCGAGCAGCGCCCCTTGCTGCTCGAGGACGTCGAGGCGTTGCAGGCGTCGCCGGCGCTGCTGGTCGATAGTTTCCGCTATGTCGTGCGCAGGCAGGAAGTCACGGTCTCGCTGGCAACGCGGCCGGTGCTGTTTGCGCTGGCACGCGCGCTCGCCGAAGCATGGCCAGGCGATGTGTCGAGGGCGAGGCTAATCGCCGAAGCCTTCAGCGGCAGGCACGCCGATGAATCGCACCGGGCGCGGCTGCGGGTCGAGATCGGCCGGCTGCGCGCCGAACTGCGGGGGCTGGCCGACATTGACGCGACCAGCCAGGGTTTCGCGCTGGCACCGCGCCAGGCGCGCGAGGTGCTGGTGCTGGCGCGGCCTATCGAGGAGCGGCACGCGGCGGTGCTGGCCTTCCTTGCCGATGGTGAATCCTGGGCGTCCTCTGCGCTGGCGCTGGCGCTTGGCATCGGCCAGCGCAGCGTGCAGCGTGCGCTGGAGCAGCTTGGCGAGGCCGGCAAGGTGCAGTTTTTCGGGCACGGACGGGCGCGCCGCTGGATGACGCCGCCGGTGGCGGGATTCACGACCACCTTGTTACTCCCGGCGCCGTTGCCGAGTGGTTAGTAAGGGACATCAGACCATCTCAGTGAGGATCAAGACATGAAACAGTCGGCGGCCGAAATCCTGCGCGAATACGGACCCTTTCCGGAAGTGGAGAGGGTGCATGGGGTGAGCTTTGACGGCAACAACGTCTGGTTTGCCTCGGGCGAGAAGCTGAACGCCTTCGATCCGGAAAACGGGCAGGCGCTGCGCTCGATCGATGTCGCGGCACATGCCGGCACCGCCTATGACGGCCAGCATTTCTTCCAGCTTGCCAACGAGCTCATCCAGAAGATCGACCCTGATACCGGCCAGGTGCTGGCGGCCATTCCGGCGCCCGGCGGCGGCGGTGATTCCGGGTTGACCTGGGCTGAAGGGACGCTGTGGGTGGGGCAATATCGCGAGCGCAAGATCCACCAGATCGATCCGGAGACCGGCGCAATCCTGCGCACCATCGAATCCAACCGTTTCGTCACCGGGGTGACATGGGTTGACGGCGAACTGTGGCACGCCACCTGGGAAGGCGACTACAGTGACCTGCGCCGCGTCGACCCGCAATCAGGCAAGGTACTGGAGAAGCTCGACATGCCGGCCGGCATGGGCGTGTCGGGACTTGAATCCGATGGCGGCGACCGCCTCTACTGCGGCAGCACATCCGCCGGGGTGGTGCGGGCGGTGCGCCGGCCGCGGTGAGGCTGACACCGAGGTCACACTTGCAGGCGAACTTCGACAATTTGTCGCTGTCGGCTGGCCGCGCCCCCTGTCGAACCTAGATAGGCTGTGCACCGGGCGGACCGCCTGGACCAGCTTTGCAAAGGACCCCGCCATGCCTGAACAGCCCACCATGCCTGCACAGATTGCGTTGAACGACGGCTCCGCCGTTCCCCAGCTCGGCCTTGGCGTGTGGCAGGTCGACCAGGATATCACCGCTGAAGTGGTGGGTTGGGGCATTGAGGCCGGCTATCGCCTGATCGACACCGCCGAGGGTTACCAGAACGAGGAGGGGGTCGGAGAGGCGATACGCAGCGCCGGCGTGCCGCGCCGCGAGCTGTTCATCACGTCCAAGCTGCGAAACGCCACGCACCAGCGCGATGCGGCGTTGCGCGCGTTCGACGAGACGATGGGCAAGCTCGGCATCGAGCAGCTCGACCTGTTCCTGATCCACTGGCCGGTGCCCAGCCTGGACAAATATGGCGAGGCCTGGAAGACGCTGGTCGAGCTCAGGCAAGGCGGCCGCATCAAGTCGATCGGTGTTTCGAATTTCAACCAGGACCATCTGGAGCGGATTATCACAGAGACCGGCGTGACGCCCGTCGTCAACCAGATCGAGTTGCATCCTCGTTTCCAGCAACGCGACCTTAGGGACTTTCATGCCAGCCACGGCATCCGCATCGAAAGCTGGAGCCCGCTGGGCAGCGGCCGGCTGCTGAACGATCCGACCTTGGCAAGCATTGCAAAAAAGCATGGCAAGTCTGTCGCCCAGACGATCATCCGCTGGCATCTCCAGGAGGGGCTGATCGTCATTCCAAAATCGATCCGCAGGGATCGCATCGTCGCCAATTTCGATGTCTTCGATTTCGAGCTCGATGCCCAGGATCTGCAGACGATCCGGGGCATGGATTCGCCCGACGGGCGCACCGGGCCGAACCCCGCTACGGCCGCGTTTTTGTTCTAAGGGGCCCGGCGGCCGAACTGCCAATCTCCCCCCTCGTGGGGGAGATGTAAGGGGGGCGCTGCCCCGCCAACGTGTCAGGACGTGTCGGCCAAACCTGCGCTGATAACAATATGTTGGCAGACATTGTCGATGTCTCGAATGACATCGTCATTCCAGAACTGCAGCACGGTCCAGCCATCCTGCGCCAGACGTGATGTCCTTGCTTCGTCACTTGTGAGAGCGTCGGTTTCCGCATGCTGGGTGCCGTCAAGCTCGACGATCATCGTCTTCTCTGGACAAGCGAAGTCGGCGATGTAGCCAGCGATTGGAAATTGTCGCCGAACGCCAAGGCCCATCAGTCTGTGCGCACGAAGCTCGTTCCAGAGCTTCAACTCGGCGCCGGTCATGACTTTACGCATCGACCTCGCGTTTGCGCGGTGTTTCGGGGGCAATGGTGTGTGAGGCATGGTCAGTGTTCGGTGGTTATCGATGTTGGCGCTCTACGGCGCCCCCCTCTGTCCTGTCGGACATCTCCCCCACTTGAGGGGAGATCGGCAGTTCGACCGCTTTCGCCAAACTCTTGCACCCGCTCAAATCCCCGAGCCGTCGAGTTGCTGGGCGTCTTCACCTTCCCAAGGTGCTGGCATCGAGGCACGGCTGAGGTTGGCCGTCGGCAACGGCATCCAGCACTTCAGTTCCGGTTCGGCGTATTCGACGACGCGCCCTGGCGAGGAGTCCGACGCGCGCCAGCCTTCCGAGGCGAACTGGTCGGCGCGTGACCAATAGGCGAGGTCGACTTCCGCCGGCCCCTGTTCGGACGGGCGCACCGTGACCAGGATGCGGCTGCCATCCCTCGGCGCCGTCGACATGTGGCGCCACCGTTCGGGCTCGTCCATCGCAATTCCTCCTAGCACCTGTTCGTTGGGTGGAGTGTCGCCTTGCGGTCCGAAGGGGTCAACCCAAAGTTTGCGCCGCTGAGCGGCTCTGTACGATGCCAGAACTTGGCGGGATCAGGCGCAGTTGGCGACCGACATATACTTGGAGAGGGAACTTGAAACGTCGGTCGCCAAGCGGGCGGGGTTGGGACGCATCACGTTGGGGACGCGGTGCAAGGTCAGGCTAACCGGATGCGGGGCGCCTGCAATCGGAACGCTGGCCCATGGTGAACGACTGGTTACTATCCACAGGGTTCACCCGACAGACCGCGTCAGGACAGCTGTGCGCAACGCTGAACTGCCGGCCATGCGCGCTCGACGGGCTGTGACCCAGTTGATAAGCCCATCTGCGAAAGGAGCGCCTGAGTCGAGATGACCGTTGCGATCGAGATGGGACACACGACCGCAGGCGCCCCGGCGAACCTGGATCTCGAGGAACTGCTGGCGACCCGGCTTTTGGTGCAGGGCAATTCGGGCTCCGGCAAGTCGCATCTGCTGAGGCGCCTCCTGGAGCAGAGCGTGCCCTGGGTGCAGCAGACCATCATCGACCCCGAAGGCGACTTCGTGTCGCTGGGCGATCGTTACGGCCATCTGGTGATTGATGCCGAGCAGCATACCGAGCGCGGCCTGCAAGCGGCCGGCGAGCGGGCGCGCATCCATCGCGTCTCCACCGTGCTCAATCTCGAAGGGCTCGACGCCGAGAACCAGATGCGGCGCGCTGCCGCCTTCCTCGGCGGGCTGTTCGAGGTCGCCCGCGACCACTGGTACCCGATGCTGGTGGTGGTGGACGAGGCGCAGCTGTTCGCGCCGGCGGTCGCCGGCGAGGTTTCCGACGAGGCACGAAAGCTCTCGCTCGGCGCCATGACCAATTTGATGTGCCGTGGCCGCAAGCGCGGGCTGGCCGGCATCATCGCCACCCAGCGGCTGGCCAAGCTCGCCAAGAACGTCGCCGCCGAGGCGTCCAATTTTCTCATGGGCCGCACCTTCCTCGATATCGACATGGCGCGCGCCGCCGACCTTTTGGGCATGGAACGGCGCCAGGCGGAGGCTTTTCGCGACCTGGAGCGCGGGCAGTTCATGGCGCTCGGCCCGGCGCTGTCGCGCCGTCCGCTGGGCCTGCGCATCGGCCCGACCGATACAAGCCCGCGCAACGGCACACCGCGGCTGATGGCGATGCCGGAAGCGGCATTGGAGGATGCACGCGCCATCATCCTGGCGGCGCCGCCCCCCGAGACGGTGCGCGCGCCGCGCCGCACGACGTCGCCGGACCTGCTCGACCAGTTGATGGCGGCCAAGTCAGCGGCCTTGGAAATCCGCCCCGAACCGGCGGAGCCGCAAGTCAGCGCCGAGGATCTGGCGGAGCGTCGTGAGCGCGTCGACCGCGTGCTGCGCGCCATCCTGGCGCAACCCGACGCGGGTTTCCGTGTGATCGGCGTGCTCTATCAGGAATTCGTGGTCCGCTGCCGCATCGAAGGCCTCGCCTCGGTCGTGCCCGACCTGCCGGAGTTCCGCCGCATGCTGACGCGCGCCCGCGCCGGCCTCGGCTCCGAGACGACGCAGGATGACGCATGGCGGGACGTTTCCGTCCGCGCGTCGCTGCTGCCCGACGACATGCAGGGCGTGTTCATGATGATCGCGCGTGCGGCAAAGGAGGGCTGGCCGTGCCCGAGCGACGCCGCGATCGCGCGTGCCTACGGCTCCCACTCGCTGCGCCGCGCCCGGCGTCTCTTGACCTATATCGAGGAGCAAGGCCTCATCGTCTGCCAACTGGACGGAACAGGCCGGCGCACCGTGACGCTGGTCGAACTGGCCTGGGCGACGGCACCGGGCGATCCAAATGCTGCGGAGGTGGAGCAGGGGAGCCTGGCGCTGTGAGGCGGGGCGGATAGGGCGCTGTGGGGTTAGAAGCCGCCTTGCATGCGCTCACCTCGGCACGCGCGGGGAGCCAGCAACGACGTCGATCCCACACCCGGCCGTCAGATCGGTCGCGGTGACACCGGTCAGGGTAGGTGTATCTCGCCACCGAAATCGATGGCCGTGCCTGTTTTGCGGCGAACGCCGACCTTGCGGCCCATTTTCATTGCAAGTGATCAAAGCGTCGCCAACTGCGAATTCGCTATGGTCTTTCCTTAGGATTGGCGCAGCTTCAGCTGCTCCTCCAGCGCAACGACAACACTTGTGGCAAATCCGTCGTGTACATGGCGGTAGATGTGCAAACGGTTGCCGTTGCCGAATTCGCGGCGGATCGGCTTGCCGTCCCGGAAATGCGCGCCCATATCCGCTTCGACCAGTACCAATGGAGACGTGGGTTCGACGGCTTCATCGCGCGGCCCGCAGGACCGACTCCAGGACGGGCACGGTCGACGCCAGCATGGCGCGCAGCCGCTCGATTGCGCTCCAATCGGGTTCGCCGCTCCACTCGTCCATGAAGATCTTCTTGAACTCGACCGCGATGGCACACCCGGTTTGCGGGAAATTGGCATGGACGAAGCGGGTCTGTTCGCCCTTGCCCTGGAAGGACACGTTCTCGCGCACATCGATCGGTTCGCCGTTGAAACGCTGGCCGCGAAGCGCCTCGATGAAAGCGTCGACAACCGGTGCCCAGCGCTCGCGGTCCATCGAGAATGTGCCGATATTGATATCGGGCGCGCCATCTTGAGACGCGGGCACGCCTTGGGGCCCTTCGCGCCGGTGGTTGTAGCTGTGGACATCGACAAGGACGAACCTGCCGTAGCGTTTTTCGACATCGACGAGGACACGCTTGAGCGCGGCATAGAACGCGTCGTGAAACGCGAGGGATTCGTTCATGATCTCCTCGGCCGGTGGCTCTTGCCACACATTCAAGCCCCAGGACTGGTCCGGCGACAGATAGATCGCAGCCTCGCGCGCCCGGTTCAGATCGACTTGAAAGCGCGATCGATGAACAATGACCTGGGTCGGGAAATCGGTGATGAACTGTTCGGTGAAGGGGTCCTCTTCACGCAGCCGGTCGGCGTTGGAGATGGACAGCAGCGATTGGCAAACGGACCCGACATCGCAGCCGCTGTGGATCGCGGTGCCAATGACGGGCGATTCACCGCGCTTGATTGTCCAGCCTGCCGCTGACCCGTTGGAAGTGGTGTTGAAAATGGGCTTGTTCACGATCCACTGAAATGCACGGAGGGCGGAGGGTTCCGGTTCGCCACGCTAGCCTAACGTTTTAAACCCTTGAGGAAACCAGGAATTTGCTCCAAGCTGGGCTTTCTCAATGATTTCCGGTTCGCACGGCGTACGCCAATTCAGGTTGGGCGCCTGGCTCAATGCCGCGATACGGAACCGGATGGTCATTATGAGGAGACTGTTTATAACGGTCGCTGAAATCGCTATGATCAAGGGGAGACGATGCGCTACATACGTCCGCTTTCAATGGAAGATGCCGTTGGCCAGTTGGCCGGCTCGTCCGGTACGGCCGCAATTCTCGCGGGAGGCAGCGACCTTCTGGTGAGGATGAAAGGCGGCTTCATCGAACCCGACCTGATCGTCGACATCAAGGCGATCGACGGCTTGAGCGAGATCACGGAAACCGGAGACGGCTTCAGCATCGGCGCCGCGGTCCCCTGCGCCGTCCTGGGAGAGAGCGCTGCGCTGAAGAAGGCATGGCCTGGCGTCGTCGAGGCCGCCAAGCTGATCGGCTCGAAACAGGTGCAGGGACGCTGCACCATAACAGGCAATCTCTGCAACGCTTCGCCTGCCGCCGACAGCGTGCCGGCGCTGGTTGCCGCCGGCGCCAGGGCATCGATTGTCGGACCGGCGGGCAGGCGCACGATTCCCGTGCAGGGCGTGCCGACCGGGCCGGGCAAGACGTCGCTGGCCAAAGGCGAGATCATCGAGGCGATCCTGCTCGACAAGCGCGCGCCGCGCTCGGGCGATGCGTATCTCCGGTTCATTCCACGCACGGAGATGGATATCGCGGTGGTCAGCGCCGGCGTGAACCTGACGCTCGATGAGCACGGTGTGGTCAAATCGGCCCGCGTGGCGCTGGGCGCCGTAGCGGCGACGGTGCTTCTGGTCGAGGAGGCCGCGCAGGTGCTCATCGGCTCCAGGCTGGACGAAGCGACGCTGGAGCGGCTCGCCAAGGTCTGCGCGGGGGCCTGTCGTCCCATCGACGACAAGCGCGGCACCGTCGAATTCAGAAGGAAAGTTGCGGGCGTGCTGGCCAAGCGGGCCGCCACGACCGCCTATGCACGCGCAGGAGGAAAATGATGGCTGGTGTAGCAGTTTCAACCACAATCAATGGCGACAGCGTCGAGTTCCTGTGCCAGCCGGACGAGACGCTGCTCGATGTCCTGCGCGATCGGCTGGGACTGACGGGCGCCAAGGAAGGTTGCGGTACCGGCGACTGCGGCGCCTGCAGCGTCATCCTCGACGACCGGCTGGTGTGCTCGTGCCTGGTGCTCGGCGCGGAGACCGAAGGGCGGCGCGTCGAGACCATCGAGGGCATGGCGCATGGCGACACACTGCATCCGCTGCAGCAGAAGTTCCTCGAGCACGCGGCGCTGCAATGCGGCATCTGTACGCCGGGCTTCCTGATCGCGGCCAAGGACCTTTTGGCCAAGAACCCCGATCCGACCGAGGAAGAAATCCGCTTCGGCCTCGCCGGGAACCTCTGCCGCTGCACCGGCTATGACAAGATCGTGCGCGCCGTCCAGGACGCGGCCATCGTGATGAAGGGAGCATGAGATGAATTTCGATCCACGTTTTTCCGGACGCAAATTCACCTCCGTCGGCACACGCCCGATCCGTCCCGACGGCGTCGACAAGGTGACGGGCCGCGCGCGCTACGGCGCGGACTTCAACATGGCCGGCCAGCTGGTCGGGCGCATTTTGCGCAGCCCGCACGCCCACGCCAGGATCATCAAGATCGACACGTCGAAAGCGGAGAAGCTCGGCGGCGTGAAGGCGGTGATCACCGCGGCCGACCTGCCGGACCTCACCAATGGCGACGCCGCCATGTACGACGTCCTCGACAACTGCATGGCGCGCACGAAGGCGCTCTATGACGGCCACGCGGTGGCCGCGGTGGCGGCGATCGACGCCCGCACCGCCAGGCAGGCGCTGAAGCTGATCGAGGTCGAGTACGAGCTTTTGCCGCATGTCACCGATGTCGACGAGGCGGCGAAGCACAAGGCGCCCTTGATCAACGATGCCATCTTCACCGAGGGTCTTGAGGAAAAGCCGGTAAAACCCTCCAACGTCACCAAGCGCAGCCAGTTTGGCCATGGCGATGTCCATCAGGGTTTCGGGCAAGCCGACTTCATCGTCGAGCGCTCCTTCAAGACCGAGCAGACGCACCAGGGCTATATCGAGCCGCATGCCTGCGTGGCGAATTTCAGCTCCGACGGCACCGCTGATCTCTGGGTCTGCACGCAGGGCCATTTCGTCTACCGCCAGCACTGCGCCCAGCTGCTTGGCATGGAAGCCTCGAAACTGCGCGTCACCTCGTCGGAGATCGGCGGCGGTTTTGGCGGCAAGACCCATGTCTGGGCCGAGCCGGTGGCGCTGGCGCTGTCGCGCAAGGCTGGACGGCCGGTGAAGCTGGTGATGACCCGCGACGAGGTGTTCCGCGCCTCCGGCCCGACCAGCGCCACCTCGATCGACGTGAAGATCGGCGCCCGCAAGGACGGCACGATCACCGCCGCCGAAGCGACGCTGCGCTACAGCTGCGGCCCGTATGCCGGCTCCTGGGCCGAGATCGGCGCGATGACGGCGTTTGCCTGCTACAAGCTTGATAACGTCAAGACGGTCGGCTACGAAGTGCTGGTTAACCGGCCGAAGACGGCGGCCTACCGCGCGCCTTCGGCGCCGATGGCCGCCTTCGCGGTGGAAAGCGCGGTCGACGAATTGGCCAAGATGATCGGCATGGACCCGGTCGATTTCCGGATCAAAAACGCCGCGCAGGAAGGCACTAGGTCGTCCTACGGCCCGGTCTACGGCCCGATCGGCATCGGCCCGACGCTTGAGGCGGTGAAGAGCCATCCGCATATGAAGGCGCCGCTGGGCGAGAACCAGGGTCGCGGCATGGCTTGCGGCTTCTGGTTCAACTTCGGCGGCCAGACCTGCACCGACCTCAACATCGGCATGGACGGCTCGGTCTCGCTTGCCGTCGGAACCGTCGACGTCGGCGGCTCACGCGCGTCGCTGTCGCTGGTGGCGGCGGAGGAACTCGGCATCGCCTATGAGCACGTCAAGGCTGTTGTCGCCGATACCTCCAGCCTCGGCTACAACGACATGACGGACGGCAGCCGCGGAACCTTCTCGTCCTCGATGGCAACGATCTCGGCCGCCCGCAATGCGATCAAGATCCTACGCGAGCGCGCCGCGCAGATGTGGGACATCGCCGTCGACGACGTGGTCTGGGAAATGGGCCACGCGGTTGCCAAGGGCGAGAAGCACGGCAATCTCGGCAAGCTGTCGCTGAAGGAGATCGCGGTCGAGTCGGGCAAGACCGGCGGACCGATCGCCGGCCACAGCGAACTCGTCGCCGATGGCGCCGGCGTCTCCTTCGCCACCCATATCTGCGATATCGAGGTCGATCCCGAGACTGGCGCCACCAGGGTCATCCGCTACACGGTGGTGCAGGATGCAGGCAAGGCGGTGCACCCGACCTATGTCGAGGGACAGTACCAGGGCGGCGCCGCGCAAGGCATCGGCTGGGCCCTCAACGAGGAGTATATCTACGGCAAGGACGGGCGGCTGCAGAATCCGGGCTTCCTCGACTACCGCATCCCGGTCTGCTCGGACCTGCCGATGATCGACACCCAGATCCTCGAAATCCCCAACCCCAACCATCCCTATGGGGTGCGCGGTGTCGGCGAGACGTCGATCGTGCCGCCGCTGGCGGCGATCGCCAATGCGGTGTCGAACGCCGCGGGCGTGCGGATGACGCATATCCCGATGTCGCCGCCGCGCATCCTGGCGGCGATCGAGGCGGAACGGGAATGGTCGAAGTAACGCTCTGGGGCTCGCTTGGCGCGCTCGCCGGAGGCAACAGCAAGGTCGAGATCGAGGCCAAGGACATAAGGGAGCTGTTCAGGAAGCTGGCTGAACAGTATCCCGGCCTCGAGCCCTGGATCGACAAAGGCATCGCCGTCGCCATCGACGGGACGATCTATCGGGATACGTGGTCGAAGGAACTGCCGCAGGGGGCGGAGATTTTTTTGTTGCCGAGGCTGGCTGGGGGATAGGCGAGCTATTGACGACGATGTGCTCGATGCGACGGGCCGAGCCGGGTTTCGGCAGACGTGCCGCGAGGCGGTTGGCCCCGCGGCGATGCCGAGGTCGCTCGTCGGTTTCGGGGGGGGTCGGCAAAGACCGGTCAGCCAGCCGCCGCGATGCCGGCGTGATGGCTGCCCAATTGCCAGAGGGGCAAAGGAAACCGCCCGTGCTGGACTTCGAGCAGGCGAAAGCCCGCCCCTCCGATCAGGCGCAGCGGATCGCGGTTGAGGTGGCAGCCGCCGGCAATTGATCCCCACAGCCCGTTCAGCCGCTCTTGCCACCGGCGGCAACGCGGTCCCTCGGCCTGGCCGTGCTCGATGAAGATCAGCCGGCCCGTCGGCTTCAGAATGCGCCGGATTTCGCTCAGCGCGGCTTGAGGGTCGGGAATGGTGCAGAAGGCATAGGTGACGACCACCGTGTCGGCGAAGCCATCCGCCAAAGGCAGGCTCTCGCCGCTGGCCCGGATGCATTCGACGGCAAAGGGCGAGGCGCGGCTCTTCGGTGCGGCAAGGCCTAGCATGGTGCCGTCGGGATCGACGCCGACCAGCCGCTCTACCCTGGCGGCTTCGTAATAGGGCAGGTTGAGGCCCGAGCCGAAGCCGACTTCGACGACGACACCTTGCGCCCGCGGGATGACGCGCCCGCGCATCCGCGCGAAGGCGCCGGCCGAGCAGCCGGCATGGACGAAATAGGGGGCGACGCAACGCGCATACCAGGAGAGGCAGGTCTGGCACATGGCTCAGCCTCCATGCCCGGTGGCAGGGGCGCCGAGGGTAAGTGGTTCTGATGTGCGATGGCTTGATGTATTGACCGGTGACATTTCTCGCTCCAAGGGAGTTGATCGGGCCGGATCGGCTCGAAACCGGGGATAGACGGCCGGCGTCCCCTCAACGTCCTCTCGAAACCCTTGCCCGGCCGCGTGCGGATCGATGGAGCTGATACAACTCAGACTTCTGGGTTTTCCGGAGTTCCGGCTGAACGGGCGGCCGATAGAGCTTGCCCTGCGCAAGGCGGCGGCGCTCGTTATCTACCTCGCCGAAGCCGGCGGACCCGTGGCGCGCGAGGTCGCCGCCACGCTGCTGTGGCCCGAAGCCGACGCGGAGGCCGCACGCGCGCGGCTGCGGCGCACGCTGTACAAGATCCGCATCGCGTTCGGCGAGGAGGTCATATCAGCCAGTGCGGCATCCCTCATGGTGCGCGCGCCGCTGTCCGTCGAGGCCGATGCAAGCGCCTTCGAGCATGCCTGCGACGCCGGTCTTCTCGACGATGCCGCCGGTCTCTACACCAGCGACTATCTCGCCGGCTTCTCGCTGCCGGACTGTCCCGAATTCGAGGAATGGGTGTTCTTCCGCCGCGAGGCCTTGCGCAGCCGGCTGGTGCAGGCGCTGGAGCGGCTGGTGGAAGCCAAGATCGCCGGGGGCGAACCGCGCGACGCTGTAATGCATGCCACGCGCCTTGCCGCCCTCGACCTCTTGAGCGAAAGCGCGCATCGCCATTTGATCCGCGCCCATCTGGCGGCGGGCGACCGGGCGGCGGCCGAGCGCCAGGGCGAAACCTGCACGCGGCTGCTGCGCGACGAACTCGGCGTGGCGCCGGACCCCGCTACGCTCGCTCTGCTGCGCGCGAGCGATGCCGAGGTGCCGAGAACCCGCTATGTCGAGGTGGACGGCATCCATATCGCCTACCAGACTGTCGGCAGCGGCCCGGCCGATATCGTGCTGGTGCCTGGCTTCATCTCGCATGTCGAGCGCATCTGGGAAGACAGGAGCTGCCGCGCCTGGCTCAATGCCGTGTCGCGGCTTGGCCGGCTGATCCTGTTCGACCGGCGCGGCATGGGCCTGTCCGACCGCGTCGGCGCCCGCCCGACCGTCGAGGCGACCGCGCGCGACATACTGGCGGTGATGGATGCGGCCGGCAGCCGCCGGGCCGTGCTGGTCGGCGCCTCCGAGGGCGGGCCGGGCTGCATCCGCTTCGCCGTCGACCACCCCGACCGCCTGACCGGCCTCGTTCTGTGGGGCTCGCTCGCCAAGGGCAGCCATGCGCCCGACTATCCCTTCGCGCTCACGGCGGCGCAATACGATCTGTGGCAGCAGCGCCTGCTCGCCGGCTGGGGCGGCCCAGCCGAAATCGAAACCTTCGCGCCGAGCGTCGCCTCCGACCGCCAGGCGCGCGCCTGGTGGGCCGGCCTGCTCCGGGCCGCCTCCAGCCCCGGCGCCGTCGCCGGCCTGCTGCAGGCACTGCGCGATGCCGATGTGCGGCCTCTGCTGTCAAAAGTCTCGGCCAAGACGCTGGTCCTGCACCGCGCCGGCGACCGCGCCGTGCGGGTCGAGGCCGGGCGGTATCTGACGGCGAGGATACCGGGGGCGCGGTTTGTCGAGGTGGAGGGGGAGGATCACTGGTTCTGGGTGGGGGAGCAGGGGGTGCTGCTGGAGGGGATTGGGGGGATGGTGCGGGGTAGGTGAGGGGCCGATGAGGGTGATGTAGAGAGTGCACTGTTACCGTAATTCGTAATTCATGCGTTTTCTGGACGGACTCTCACTTCCATCCGTCTGAAGCGTCATCAGGAGAGTTTAGCTTGCGCATTCGCGTAACAAGGTTGTGATTTTCGCATCAAGAGTGCGGGCGACAGCAAGAGCCTCCAAACTGCCATAGGAGAGAAGATAACTCTCCATTTTGTCATAGGAGACATGCACGCCATCGGGACGTTGATCGAGAAGGACTGTGACTGGGGCGTAAGATCCAGCGTCGGGAACGTGCTTGACCATTTCTTTCATAATGAGTGGATTGCCCACCAGAAACCGCATGCTCTTGAGAGTCTCGGTTCCAGTTTCGCGGCGCAGAATGGCGCCCAAGTCGAATTCCGCGAAGAGCATGAGACCTGTGCGGCCGAGGCCGCTTTGCACAACGCGCTCCAAATCCGAGAAGGAATTTGCAGCCCTCGTCGCCTTGAAAAACTCGACCATGTCAGGTTGGCCAACCGCTGACTTGAGTGCGGCCACAACGGCGTCGAATGGTTTGGAAGACGTCAGGCTGAGACGCTCAACCTCGACCTTGGCGATTGTCATTTCTCTCTCCGCAACAGCTCTCATGAATAAAGGCGCGCTCGATGGCGCCGGGATTAGGCAACGCCGGTCAAGCTTCCAGGAAGGTCCGGACGTGGCTTACGAACAATTCGTGGTGCTGAAACAGCGAGCCGTGACCGGAATCGGGATAGAGGACCAGCTGGGCGTTGCTTAGAGCCTTGAACATTGCGTAGGCGTTGTCCGCCGGCAGCATGGTGTCGTGGCTGCCGCTGACCACGAGGGCGGGCTGGCGGATGGCGCGCAGAATGGCGTGCTCGGGATCAGGTGTGGCGCACCAGGTAATAAGCGCCTTGGCCTGCGGATCGGTCACCGTGCTGCCGTTATCGGTATCCCGATCTTCCTTACGCACCTTAGCCCGCTTCAGAAACGCTCGGCCGGCCGACTGGCTGGCCGAGGACTTCGTGAAGAACAGCGGCAGGCGGGGGTCCGGCACCTCGTTTTGGGAAAACGCGTCCTGCAGAACCGCCAAGAGGTGTTCCTCTCCGCCTTTCGGAGCGGTGCCAACGAGGATGAGCTTGCGGACCAGCGTTCCGTGCTCGGCGGCGATCTGCTGCGCGACGCAGCCGCCGAGGGAAAAGCCCAGAATGTCGACTTCGGAGAGGCCGAGCAGTTCGATAAAAGCGACCGCGTCTCGCGCCATCGCCTCGATGCTGTCCGGCGTTTGGCCTGTCGAGCGGCCGACCCCAGCGTTATCGAAAACGATCACCGGTCGATCGGCGGCCAGGATATTCACGACGGCGGGGTCCCACGCGTCGATGTTGCCAGAGAAATGCTGCAGGAGAACCAGCGCCGTTCCGGTCGATGGGCCGAGGCGGCGATAGGCGAAGCGGATTCCGCTGCCTTCGATGTAACGGGTGGGCGCCGTTTCTAGCGTGGCGTCGTCCTGGCTCGCCGTGTCGAACTCAGTCATGTCATCCTCCGGATGCTTGGTATTAAATAATTGAGTGAGAGAAGCTGTTGCGGTTTTGGCGAGGCCTGAGCCGCTCGCGGTCCAAGGCATTCCGTAGTTCGCCGAGCACGCGTGGTGCTCCCGGCACGAAAGTGCCGGGAGCGGTATCGTCACTTCACGAGTGCGGCCTTTTCAATCACCGCGGCGACTTCCTTCGCGTGGACGACGAGGGAGGCATGGCTGCCGGCGACCTCCGTCGTCTTGGCCTTCATCCTGTTGGCGAACATCTTCTGGACCTCGGGTGCGATGACCTTGTCCTTCGTGCTGATCACATAGAACGTCGGCTTGTCGTGCCAAGCTGCCTTGTTAACGGGAGCCTCGAACGCCGTATGGTTCAACGGGAGCTGATGGCTTGCCAAGGATTCGGCGATCTCCGGAGGAAGGTCAGCCGCGACTGCCGAAGGAAACACTTTGGGATCGATGTAGAGGTCGCCCTTTTCGTCGGGATGAATCGCCGCGCCGCCTTCGGTTGCCGGACCGCTCTTTGCCAGGGTGGCCAGGGATTGTCCTACGTCGGGCGCGAATGCGGAGACATAGACGAGCGCCGAGACCTTCGGATCGTCACCTGCTTGCGTGATGACAACGCCGCCCCAGGAGTGGCCAACGAGAACGGTCTTGCCATTCTGTTTCGCGAGCGCCTGTTTGGTGGCATCAACGTCCGCTTCGAGGGAGGTGAGCGGGTTTTCAACGAGCGTTACGTTGTAGCCCTTCTTCGTGAGGATATCGGCAACAGGCTTCCAACTCGTCTGGTCGACGAAAGCGCCATGGACGAGCACGATGTTGTGAGCCGCCCCCTTTGGCAGTTGAGCTGATTGGGCGGGGGCGGCAATTGTTGCTCCGGCCATGAGGACGGTGGCGACTGAGAGTAGAAGATATCGCATTGATTGCTCCTGTTGAGATGACGGACGACGCGAGTCCGGGGATAGGGCAGGCGTGTCGGCAAAAGTCGCGGTTCTCCCATCTGCCGTTTGCGCAATGGTTTGCCGCCCGATCTGTTGGCTCGACTTGAGATCAGGTAGTACATGGGGCATTCGGACGTTAGGCATCAATCGTCCGAATATTGTGTCTGACCGTCCGTCGTTTTAACATTGGGGAATGGACATCCTCGCTGAAGTGCTCGATCGCGTTCGCCTTGGCGGAACCTTGCTGTTCCACTTCGAGCTCGGCCATCCCTGGAATCTCGCGCTGCCAAAGCGCCCCTACGCCCTGTTCCACTATCTCAGCCGTGGTTCGGCTACGCTCGCGCTCGAACAGGGACGAGAGCTCCACATGACCGAGGGCGACTTTGTTGTCGTCACGCGTGGCGAGCCCCATGTGATCTACTCGGATAGCCAGACGGAGCCGGTAGCGATTGTCGACATCGATCGATTAGCCGGGCGTCTTGGCCTCGTTCGTCACGGAGGCGGCGAGCAGCCGCTCGCGACGATGATCTGTGGTAATTTCACAGTGGCACGGCCCTCGCGCGGTAGCGTTTTGGAATTGCTTCCGCCCGTGCTTCTTCTGAAGCCCACGGAAGACGGAGGATGGCTCGAGGCTATTCTGCAACGCATGGTGAGCGAGGCGGCGTTCGAGCGTCCCGGACAAGGCGTCGCGCTCTCACGTCTGACTGAAGTGCTCTTCGTCGAGGTGTTGCGAAGCTGGATCAAGTCGCTCGGCCCCGGAGAAGGCGGGTGGCTGGGGGCGATGGCGGACCCGCACATAGGACCGGCACTTCAGTTGATCCACGAACGACCGGATCGGCCCTGGACCCTTGGCGACCTCGGGCAAAGCGTGGGACTTGGTCGTTCGGCGTTTTCGGCTCGCTTCACTAAGCTCGTTGGCGAGTCCATGTACCGATATCTGATCGCACGCCGGATGTCGGAGGCCGCGTTTCTGCTCGAAACAAGCGACGAGGGGATTGCACGGATTGCGACCCGTGTCGGCTACGAGACCGCGGCCGCGTTTTCGAAGTTGTTCCATCGACATCATGGCCTATCGCCTGGCCGTTATCGAGCAGTTCGCCGGTCTGACGGTGGCCTAAGGCAAGCGGGCGTTGTGGGAACAGAAGTTGCCGATTGACCTCAACCAAGCTGGCATCTGGAGGGTCTGGCAACGGGCGGCGGGGCGTCTCCGACAGGAGTGCCCAGTTTTCACGAATGACGCACCGGGAGAGACTCGAACTGTCCTCGAGTTTTGGCTTGATCACAGGCGCGACGACTGCTTTCGCGAGGCTGCCATCTAGTAGTGGACAGTCCGCTTTTCGGCCCAAAGCAGCCATCCGCCTCAATCCACCCCCCTACCTCTCCTCCACAATCCGCCTTGCCCCCTCCGGCATCTGGAGGATGGTCAGCAGGGTTGTCAGCACTGTCAGGATCTGCGCGCCGATGATGGTGCCGGTGTAACCGCCGCGGCCGCCGAAGATGGAGGTGCCGCCGATGACGGCTGCGGCCACCGAGGGCAGCACCAGCGGTTTGGCGAGCGACAGATCCCTCTCACTGCACGATGTCCGTCGCCGGCGGAGCGGCCGCAGGCGCCATGCCGGTTCCGCTGATGATGTAGCCCGGGTCATCGGCGTACGCGAAGACCTTTGTAATGATGCCTGATTTCAGAGCTTCGGTGCTTTGGACCCAGTAAAAACCGTAAGGTGTCGCCAGTCCCATCATGGCGAACACATCCTGGCTGCTGACGCCCATGTCTTCGAAATAGCTGGAAAGCATCTGTTTCAACGCAGGGTCGGACCGCGTCGAAATTGCGTTAAGGTCTCTTTTTGCTGCCTGCTCGGGCCCTCTGTAGCCGTTGATCGTTACTTGATGAAGGCCGATGCGGGCACCAGGAGCCGCAGCGCGGATTTGGCCGCCCATGAGAGCTAGCGGGCAAGCCGAGAAGCAGTAGGCGCCCCCTGAATGGACCTCGCCTTGCGACCAGCCGTTCTCAACGATTTTTTCGGGACAGCGCGGCACCAGCATCGGGCAGCCGTTCAGCTGCGTTCTGCCCACTGCTGTTTCCAGGCCGGCGCTCCGGATCATGCGTCCAATCGCTAGCGCGGCAACCACGTCCCCACCGGGAGACTGAAACACCACAGGCAGTTTTTTGCCCTTCAGCCGCTTCAGAAATGTCTTGAACCGTCTGGCGGTGTCGCGTGTTATGGCGCCTTCGGCTGATATCCATTGAACGCAGGTTTGCGTGCAATCGCCGTTGCGAACCAGAGCGAAATTCATCGGCCACTCGCCGGGCGCCTGCTGTTTCCCGGCGGCCGACGCTATCGCAGCCAAGGACATAAGAGATGCGGCGACGCTCAGGCAAACGGCCGATAGCAAAGCAACGCGAATTGCCATGATGATTGCTCAGTCAACCTTCATGGTCATGGTGATTGTCGACTGGCCGTGATTGACTTGGCTTTTGCCGGTGGCGACGAAGACAAAGGTGTCTGTGCCCTTGTAGCCGTTTTGCGCCTGATAGGCGATGGTCGAGCGGTTGGGGAGGGTGACCACTCCATGCTTAGGGCGGGAAACGATTTTTAGACTGAGGGTACCGCTGGCGTTCATGGGAAATACGCATTTTTGCCCGCTGTGGACCATGGCGCTGCCATTGGTGTCCACGCCGAGCCAGAAACGCAATTGCCATGGACATTCGAGCGCATGGGCGGGCGCTGCAAGGCCCACGGCGAGAAGGCTCGCGAGGGCAAGGGCTGAAAGTCTGGTGGGAATCATGGAATAGCGCTTTCTTGCCAAAAGAGATTTGATGGGAAACTCGATGCCTCGTGGCGATTTGGTTTCCGAAGGGCGGATGCAACAGCTTTTCGAAATCACCAGTCTAAATAGGGTGCAGCATCAACGTTTGTCCTCGGGCTGCGGAATTGTCTGGGTCGTCAAAAGATAGCGCCAGCTTTTTCTCGAATTTTTTCGACATACTAATCAGCCCCCGCTTCTAGATGCGGATTTCTGCATATTGGCGGTATGTCGTGCAATAGATTTATTCAGTATTTGAAATTGGGATCATGAATTGGACGCGCTTGTCGCTGTCTTGTGGGCCTTGTTTGTTATCTCCATAGGCCGCCATCTTGACCCTTCTGGTATTACCGCTCCTCGACAATCCGCAAATAAGCCGCCGTCACGAAAAGCACGATCAGCCCGAACAGAATCCGCCTTGCGCCCTCCGGCATCTGCAGCGTCGTCAGCACGGTCAGGATCAGGACGCCGATGATGGGTGTAGTCGCCGCGGTCGCCGAAGATCGAGGTGCCGCCGATGACGGCTGCGGCCACCGAGGGCAGCACCAGCGGTTCGGCGAGCGAGAGCGATGGGGCCTTGATCAGGCCGATGTAGAGCAGGCCGGTGATGCCGGCGAGCACGCTGGAGATCACATAGAGCGCTGTTATGACCTGCCAGTATTGCACGCCGGACAGCCGCGTTGCGCGTTCATTGTCGCCGACGGCGTAGAGCAGGCGGCCGAAGCCGGTGCGGGCGAGCGTGAAGACGATCAGCGCCGCCAGCGGCACGAACAGCAGCAGCGCGTTGGCAGCCGGCAGCGGAATGGCGAATTTGATGGTCCAGCGCTCGTTGACGATGCTGGGGTGCGCTCACCGGTTCGCCCCGATCACCCACTGTTCCTGGTCGACCAGCGTTCCGGTCATTGGTCCGGCCGCATCGGAAAGCAGGAAGACGGCGAGGTTTGCGATATCGCTCGTCGAGAACAGGCGGCCGAAAGGCTGCGAGGCGTTGGCGGCATCGAGCCAGCCCGGACCGTTGCCCAGCGTGTCGGCCTGCATGACGCGTTCGGCCGGCGTGTCGGTCCAGCCGACATTGATGCCGTTGACGCGGATGCGGTCGAAGCGGTGGGCGTTGGCCGCGTTCTTGGTCAGCGTCGCCAGCGCGCCCTTGCTGGCGGAGTAGACGGCGAGTTCCGGCGAGCCGCAATGCGCGTTGATCGACAGGATGTTGACGATGGCGCCACCCTGGCCGCGCTTCTTCATGTCGGCGATAGCCGCCTGCATCAGGAAGAACGGTGCGCGCGCGTTGACGGCGAACAGCGAGGCCCAGCCGTCGAGATCGGCATCGAGGAAGGACGCGCGGTCGGTCAGGCCGGCGGCGTTGACCAGCGCATCGATGCGGCCGAAGCGGTCGATGCAGGCTTGCGCCAGCAAAGCGGGAGTTGCCGGGTCGGCGAGGTCGGCGGCGACGAAGAGCGTTGGTGTGCCAAGCTGCGAAAGCTCTTCCGCCACAGCGTCGCCGCGCGTTTTCTCGCGCCCGGTGACCAGCAGGCCGCCGGCGCCGGAACGCGCCAGCGTCTCGGCGATGGCGCGCCCGATGCCTTGCGTCGAGCCGGTGACCAGCACCACCTTGCCGTTGAGTTGAAGCTCCATTCCTCCTCCCGGAACAAATTTTCTATTTCCTGAGATATGGAACGCCGAATTCCCGATAGTCAATCGTGCCAGCTCTTGCTCATTCCCGCGGCGGGCGGGGCGTGGACGGCTGCGCGGCTCGGGTGAGAGGCGATGGGCAGGGGCGGTTGGCGTCCGCCCCGAACCGTGGCCGGCGCGTCAGCAAGACTGACCTGTCCTGCCCGAATATCGCCTCTGAGCATCCCTTCCCGGTTAAAAAAGTATCATCCGTTGCCTTGAATCGTGGTGGCGCCTGTTGTCATGAGCCGATACCGTGGCTCTTGAAATGCAGAGCCGAAACCAATTCGGCCGGTTTAGGGAATGTGGGCCGAATGCGGCAACGATCCGTGCCGGCCCGGGAGGAAACGGACATGGAACCGGACCTGGAAGTTGTCCAGATACGACGCGGTGAGTCCTTCAAGGCGTGGTCGCACGGCTACCCCTTCCACACGGTGCGTTGGCATTTCCATCCCGAATATGAACTGCATCAGGTGATCTTCACCAATGGCCGCTATTTCGTCGGCGACTTCATCGGCGAATTCGAGCCGGGCAATCTGGTGCTGACAGGGCCGAACCTGCCGCACAATTGGGTCAGCGATATCCCGAGAGACAGCTCGATCCCGCTACGCGGCCGCATCATCCAGTTTTCCGAAAGCTTCATCGGCGATGCCATGCAAGTGCTGCCGGAGCTGGCGGGGCTCGGGCATCTGCTCGAGGCGTCGCGTCGCGGCGTGTTGTTTTCCAGCCGCACCAGCAAGGCGCTGGCGCCATTGATGGAAGAGATGATGCAGGCGCAGGGCGTGCGCCGCATCGAGCTGTTCATGATGATCGTTGGCCTGCTCAGCCGCGTCCAGGAATTCCAGCTTCTGGCCAGCGCCAGCTACCGGCCCGATCCGTCAGGCTACATGACCGCTGGCATGAACAAGGCGCTCGCCTATATCAGGGAGAACCTGACGCAGCTGTTCGACGAGGCGGATCTTGCGGCCATTGCCGGCCAGTCGACCGGTGCCTTCTCGCGCTCGTTTCGCCGTCACACCGGCATGTCTCTGGTGCAGTATGTCAAGCGGCTGCGCATCAACCTCGCCTGCCAGATCCTGATGAGCGACGAGCAGGCCTCGATCACTGACATCTGCTACGAGGTCGGCTTCAACAATCTGTCCAATTTCAACCGGCAGTTCCTGGCGGAGAAGGGCATGCCGCCCTCGCGTTTCAGGCGGCTGCTGGCCGACAACATCAACGCGGGCAAAGCCGCTTAACGGAGGAACCAAGGGAGGAACAACACTTTTTCGCATGACAACGTGGACCGCATGGAGCGGTCCGCGATGGAGAGCGCTTGTCTTGAAAAATCCTCCGTCAGCGGAGGATGTGGGCGCGGACTCGAAAGGTCGGCGCCGAGCCCTAGTTCCCAATTGCAGTTGGGGGCGAGGGCGGACGCGTGTCTCCACACCAACGTCAACGACCTTCTTACAACCATATCCAGAAACGGAGAAGACCGAATGACCAAACTTTCATTGAAATCCCCCGGGAAATCCGCCGGCATGGCAGCCCTTGCGCTGTCGCTGCTGGCCGGCACCGCCGCGATCGCCAGGGCCGCTGAGGTCACCGATGCCACCGTCGCCTTCCTGATGCCCGACCAGGCCTCGACCCGTTACGAACAGCATGACTATCCCGGCTTTGCCGCCGAGATGAAGAAGCTGTGCCCAGGCTGCAAGGTGCTCTACCAGAACGCCGACGCCGACGCTTCGCGCCAGCAGCAGCAGTTCAACTCGGTGATCTCGCAGGGCGCCAAGGCGATCGTGCTCGACCCCGTCGACTCAACCGCCGCCGCCTCGCTGGTCAAGCTCGCGCAGAGCCAGGGCATCAAGGTCATCGCCTATGACCGGCCGATCCCGACAGCACCGGCCGACTTCTATGTCTCGTTCAACAATGAAGGCATCGGCAAGGCCATCGCCGACTCGCTGGTCGAGCACCTGAAGGCGCTGAAGGTCGATCCGGCCACCGGCGGCGTGCTGCAGATCAACGGCTCGCCGACGGACGCGGCGGCCGGCCTGATCAAGAAGGGCATCCATGCAGGCCTCGACAACAGCGGCTACCAAATCCTGGCCGAATACGACACGCCGGAATGGGCGCCGCCGAAGGCGCAGCAATGGGCCGGCGGCCAGATCACCCGCTTCGGACCAAAAATCCTCGGCGTCGTTGCCGCCAATGACGGCACCGGTGGCGGCGCCATCGCGGCCTTCAAGGCGGCCGGCGTCGATCCGGTGCCGCCGGTGACCGGCAATGACGCGACGATCGCAGCACTTCAGCTGATCATCGCCGGCGACCAGTACAACACCATCTCCAAGCCGAGCGAGATCGTGGCGGCAGCCGCTGCCAACATCGCCGTCAAGCTGCTTTCGGGCGAAACGCCTAAGGCCGAGATGACGCTGTACGACACGCCCTCGCAGCTGTTCACGCCAGCGGTGGTGACGCAGGAAAACCTGAAGGCCGAGATCATCGACAAGAAGATCAACACCCCGGCCGAACTCTGCGTCGATCGTTACGCGGAAGGCTGCAAGAAGCTGGGCATCGGGAACTGACCGCGACCCTTGCCCGCTCCGCTGCCTGGCCGCCCGCGGCCAGGCAGCGCTCATCCGATATTTTTGAACCGGTTTTGAAAGGCTTCCTGGCATGATCGATATCCCGGACGGACCGGTTCCGGCAGGCGAGCTGGTGCTCAGCCTGCGCGGTGTTTCCAAGAATTTCGGCGCCGTTTCGGCACTCACCGACATCGATCTCGATGTCCATGCCGGTGAGGTGGTGGCGCTGGTCGGCGACAATGGCGCCGGCAAGTCGACGCTGGTCAAGATCCTGGCCGGCGTGCATCAGCCGAGTTCAGGCAATATCAGCTTTCGTGGCGAGCCGGTGACGCTTGCCGACCCGAGTGCGGCGCTGACGCTCGGCATCGCCACCGTGTTCCAGGACCTGGCGCTATGCGAGAACCTCGACATTGTCGCCAACATCTTCCTCGGCCGTGAACTCAGCCCGCTGCGGCTGGACGAGGTGGCGATGGAAGTGCGTGCCTGGACGCTGCTCAACGAGCTGTCGGCGCGCATCCCCAGTGTGCGCGAAGTCGTCGCGTCGCTGTCGGGCGGCCAGCGCCAGACGGTGGCGATCGCCCGCTCGCTTCTGCTCGAACCCAAGCTCATCCTGCTCGACGAACCGACGGCTGCGCTCGGCGTCGCGCAGACGGCGGAAGTGCTCAACCTGATCGAGCGTGTGCGCGACCGTGGCCTCGGCGTCGTCATCATCAGCCACAACATGGAGGACGTGCGCGCGGTAGCTGACCGCATCGTCGTGCTGCGGCTTGGCCGCAACAACGGCATCTTCTCGCCCGATGCCTCGAATCAGGAACTGGTCAGCGCCATCACCGGCGCCTCGAACAATTCAGTGTCTCGGCGCGCCGAGCGCCGGCAGGCGCGACAGGATCAAACCGTCCTGCAAGATCAAAAAGGGGAGTCACGCCCATGAGCCGCGACGTGCAACAGGCGGCCCCCGTGCCGCCGCAGCTCGACCGCGCCGATGTCCGCGTCAAGCACGAGGCGGGGATCGGCGGCGCCATCCGCAGGTTCTTCGACCGGGTCCGCTCGGGCGATCTCGGCTCGCTGCCGGTGATTGTCGGGCTGGTCATCATCTGGACGGTGTTCGCCAGCATCAATCCGATCTTCCTGTCGAGCAGCAATCTGGTCAATCTGCTGTTCGATTGCTCCACCGTCGGCGTCATCGCGCTCGGCATCGTCTGCGTTTTGATGGTCGGCGAAATCGACCTGTCGGTCGGCTCGATCAGCGGCTTTGCCTCGGCGATGGTGGGCACGCTGTGGGTCAACCAGGGCTGGCCGGTGGCGCTCGCCATTCTTGCCGCCGTCGCCGTCGGCGGCTTCATCGGCGCACTCTACGCGTTGCTGTTCAACCGGCTCGGCATGCCGAGCTTCGTCTCGACACTGGCCGGCCTGCTGGCGGTGCTTGGCCTGCAGCTCTACATCCTCGGCTCGACCGGCTCGATCAACCTGCCTTACGGCTCGAACCTGGTGAATTTCGGCCAGCTGCTGATGATGCCGAAGTTCGTGTCGTTCGGGCTGGCGGCCGTGCCCGGCATCGTCATGCTGGTCACCGGCCTGCGCACAGTCGCGCGCCGCCGCGCCGCCAACCTGTCGGCGCCCTCGACCGGCGGTCTCATCACGCGAGCGGCCGTCATCACGGTCATTCTCGAACTCATCGTCTTCTATCTCAACCAGGCGCGCGGCATTCCGTGGATGTTCGGCCTGTTCGTCGGCCTGGTCATATCAATGCACTACGCGCTGACACGGACCAAATGGGGCCGCTCGATGTCGGCGGTCGGCGGCAACCGCGAGGCGGCACGGCGCGCCGGCATCAATGTGCGGCTGATCTATTCCAGCGCCTTCGTGCTGTGCTCGATGCTGGCCGCTTTCGGCGGTGTGCTGTCGGCGGCCCGCCTGGCCTCGGCCAGCCAGCAGGCCGGCACCGGCGACGTCAACCTCAACGCCATCGCGGCGGCCGTCATCGGCGGCACCAGCCTGTTCGGCGGCCGCGGCAGCGCCTATTCGGCGCTGCTCGGCATCATCGTCATCCAGTCGATCGCCAGCGGCCTGACGCTGCTCGATCTGTCCTCGTCGCTTCGGTACATGATCACCGGCGCCGTGCTTGCCATCGCGGTCATCGTCGACTCGCTGGCACGCCGCTCGCGTGTCTCGCATGGCCGGGCCTGAACCTATCAACAGGAAGCAAGACATGAGCGAAGAACTGTCCGGAAAAGTTGCCGCCGTCACCGGCGCGGCATCAGGCATCGGCCTCGAATGCGCCAGATACATGCTGGCGGCCGGCGCCACCGTGGTGCTGGTCGACCGCGCCGAGGCGACGCTGAACAGCCTGTGCGCCGAACTCGGCCCCAAGGCGATCCCGCTGGTGATCGACCTGATGCAGCCGACAAGCGTCGCCAGCATGATGCCGCAGATTCTGGAGAAGGCCGGCCAGCTCGATATCTTCCATGCCAATGCCGGCGCCTATGTCGGCGGCGAGGTGGCGACCGGCGATCCCGACGCCTGGGACCGGATGCTCAATCTCAACATCAATGCCTGCTTCCGCTCGATCCAGGCGGTGCTGCCGCACATGATCGAACGCAAGACCGGCGACATCATCGTCACCAGTTCGATCGCCGGACTGGTTCCGGTGGTCTGGGAGCCGATCTACACGGCCTCCAAGCACGCCGTGCAGGCCTTCGTCCACACGGTGCGCCGGCAGGTTGCCAAGCACGGCCTGCGCGTCGGTGCGGTGGCGCCCGGCCCGGTGGTGACGGCGCTGGTCAGCGATTGGCCGAAGGCCAAGCTCGAGGAAGAACTCGCCGCCGGCGGCCTGATGCAGCCGCGCGAAGTGGCCGAGGCGGTCATGTTCATGCTGACCCGGCCGCGCAACGTGACGATCCGGGATCTGGTGATTTTGCCGCAGAGCAATGATCTCTGAGCGAATAGGGAATAGGGAGTAGCGAATAGGGAAGAATCCAACGACTTACCTATTCGCTATTCCCTACTGCCTATTCCCTAAATCGAAGGTTTCCCCCCAATGCCCCACTATCTCGGCATCGACGTCGGCACCGGCAGCGCGCGGGCCGGGGTGTTCGACCACACCGGAAACCTGCTTGCCTCGGCCAAGCAGGACATCGAGGTCTGGCGCGAGGCCGGCGACATTGTCGAGCAGTCGAGCAATGATATCTGGCGGGCGGTGTGCGTTGCCACCCGCGCCGCCGTCGCACAGGCTAAGGTAGCGCCCGAGGCGATCGCCGGCATCGGCTTCGACGCCACCTGTTCGCTGGTGGTGCTGGGCGAAGGCGGCGTGCCGCTGGCGGTCAGCAAATCGGGCAATGCCGAACGCAACATCATCGTCTGGATGGACCATCGCGCGGTCGAGCAGACGCGCCGCATCAACCGCAGCGGCGAGGCGGTGCTGAATTATGTCGGCGGCGTCATTTCGCCGGAGATGGAAACGCCGAAACTCCTGTGGCTGGCCGAAAACCTGCCCGCCACCTTCAATGCCGCCTGGCAGTTCATGGACCTCGCCGACTTTCTCACCTGGCGGGCGACCGGCAGCCTTGCCCGTTCGGTCTGCACGGTGACCTGCAAATGGACCTATCTGGCGCATGAAGACCGCTGGGACGAGACCTATTTCCGCAAGATTGGGCTTGGGAGCCTGGCCGACGAGGCATTCGCGCGCATCGGCACCGAGATCGTGCCGGCCGGTGCCGCCCTCGGCGGTGGACTGACCGCGCAGGCAGCGTCGGACCTTGGCCTAGTCCCCGGCATCGCGGTGGCCGCCGGGCTGATCGATGCGCATGCCGGCGGCGTCGGCACGGTCGGGGCGCGGGGCGACTTCGGCAGCGTGCTGTCGCGCATGGCCTATGTCTTCGGCACCTCGGCCTGCACCATGTCGTCGACCGCCGAGCCGGCCTTCGTCGACGGCGTCTGGGGTCCGTATTTCTCGGCCATGGTGCCGGGCCTGTGGCTGAACGAGGGTGGCCAATCGGCGGCCGGTGCGGCCATCGATCATCTGGTGCGCATGCACCCGGCGGCCGGCGAGGCGGCGGCCAAGGCACATGCCGAGGGGCTTAGCCTCAGCGCCTGGCTGTCGCTGCAGGCGCAAAGCCGCAACGGGGCCGCGGCGACGCCGGCGCTGGTCCGCGGCATCCATGTCGTGCCGGAATTTCTCGGCAACCGCGCGCCTTTCGCCGACCCGGACGCACGCGCCCTGATTGCCGGGCTCGATCTCGACACCAGTCTCGACAGCCTGGTCGGGCTCTATGTCGCCGGGGTCTGCGGGCTGGGCTACGGCGCGCGCCAGATCGTGCGGGCGGAGCATGACAAGGGCATTCCCGTCGACACCATAGTCGTCAGCGGCGGCGCGGGCCAAAGCCCGCTGGTGCGCCAGCTGCTTGCCGACACGACAGGCATGGTGGTGGCGGCGTCGACTTCGCCGGAGCCGGTGCTGCTCGGCTCGGCGATGCTCGGCGCGGTCGCCGCCGGAACCTATAGGGATGTGGCGACGGCGATGGCCGGCATGTCGGAACTCGGCGACTTCTATCATCCCAATGCTGCGCTGGCCGACTGGCACGCGAAGCGCTTCGCCGCGTTCGAACTGCTGCAGCAAGCCGGTAAGGCGATCCGAGGCTGAGACAAGCGGCTCCTGTCCGGCTCCGTCAGGAGCGTGGCGAACACCGCTTGGCGATGACGTCGGAAGCGGCAGCTTTGTTCCGTCGCGACGAGGGCAGGCGACAGGACCAGGAGGCCCTATGGCAGACGACAAAGCGCCCGTGCCATTCGCATCGGATGAAGTGCCGTGGACCGAATGGTCCGATGTGCCGCGCTTCGGTGTGCGCTACCGGCATCTTTCGCAGGCCGCCCTCGGCGAGAATTACCATGTTGGCGTGGCGATCGAGGAGCTGCCGCCTGGCAAGCAGACCTCGCCGGCGCATTACCACATTTTCGAGGAGGAGCATGTCTTCATCCTCGAAGGGATGCTTACCGCGCATGTTGGCGACGCCCCCTATGCGATGAAGGCCGGCGATTACATCTGCTTTCCGGCGGGTGCGGCGGCGGGGCATTGCCTGATCAACACCAGCGACGCGCCGTGCCGCTATGTCATCGTCGGCGAGCGCAACCCGAACGACGTGGTCGTCTACACCGCCTCCAACAAGGTGCTGGTGCGCGCGCTGGGCAGCCGCGCGATCTTCGATCTCTCGGCAACCCGAAGCTATTGGGACGGCGAGAACACCGGCCTTGCCGCCGGCGACCCCTTGCCGTCGGATGGGATGGCCGGAGTCACCAAGGCAGCAGCCACTCCGGTCCCGCCGGTCGCCAGCGATGCTGTCGAGTGGAAACAGGAAGGCGAGGGGGCGCGGTTCGGTGGTCAGTCCAAACACCTCACCTATGCCGCCTTGGGACGGCCCGACTATCATGTCGGCATGTTGATCGAGGCGCCGGCCCCCGGCATGCGCCTGGCGCCTAGGCACTACCACATGCTGGAAGAGGAGCATGCGCTGATCCTGGAAGGGCAGGTGACGCTGCTGCTTGGCGATGAGCGCCACGAGATGAAGGCCGGCGACTATGTCTGCTTTCCCGCCGGTTTGGCGGTCGGGCATTCCTTCCTCAACAGCGGCACGGGACCGTGCCGCTATCTGATGATCGGCGAGAAAAATCCCAACGAGGTCTGCGTCTATCCCGATTCCAACAAGATGGCGGTCGACGCCTTGCGCCGGCGCGACGGCATTTTCGACATGGCTGCGGTGAGGCGGTACTGGGATGGTGAAGAGACGGAATAAGACGCTCCAGCCGCACCGATATCGCGCGCTGAAGCTGTTTGTCGTGATCTCATTGAACAGACTGGATGAGCCATAGGAGAGCCAGAAGGTTGGCGAGCGATGCGCCGGCCGGGCCGAAGGTTTTCATCCGATCGTCGATCGTGGCGCCTATGACGGCATCTCCAGCCTGCACGAGGATCGTTGTCCAGGCGATGGCCTCAAGCCATTCCGTCGAACCCGTAAAAAATGGCACGGCGCTTACGACCACCAAAGCTGCGCTGCGTGCACAGCCGTACAATGCCACCGTCCGGGCGCTGCCGGTTTCGTTCATGACGGCAGCCAAGGAGAAACCGAGACTGACAACCGCGCTGAGAGCTGTGACCAACGCGCAAACGATGAAGGGTGCGAACATGAGATTCCATGGCTTGTGTCAGGGACATCTTACTCGAATAGCCACCAGTGAGGAGATCAAGATTTTTCACGGCCTGCCGCCCCTCGGTTACAATGCCGACGCGGTCACATTCAGGATGGCGTCAACCGCGCTCACAGCTCCTTCTGCGCCAGCTCCCTGAATTCGTCGGGCACCGAGCGCGCCGCGTCCAGCGCCACCGTGCCGTAGCCGACCGCCTGTTTGCCGAAGCGCTCACGGATCTTGTCGATGGCGCGGTCGGCGCCGAAGCGTGCCAGGCCCTTCTTCGTGCCGGGACGGCGTTTCTCGTCCGCGAGGCCGAGCGGCAGTTCGAGCTGTAGCTCGAGGCTTTCCTCCAGGTGCGATACCGAGATCGCCAGCAGCGAGATCGTCTTCTCCTGGCGGTGGTCGGCAAGCACGCCGCGCACCAGATCGCCGGCGATCTCGGCCAACATCGTTGTCGCCGAGATCGGCTGGTCAAGGGTGATTGAGCGGGTGACGGCGCTGAGACCGGCAAAGCGCACGCGCACCGTCACCGTGCGGCCGGGCCGCGCCTTGGCGCGCAGCCGGCTGGCGACGCGGTCGGCCAGATGCAGCAGAGTGGGCACGATGACATCAGCCACGGCGGGCTTCTGGCCAAGCGCCGATTGCGCACCGGCCGAATGCGCCCGGCGCTTCGTCTCCAGTTTCCGCGGGTCGCGGTTCCAGGACAGGGCGGCGAGCTTCTCGCCGGCGGCGGGACCAAGCAGCCGCGTCAGCGTGCCGCTGTGCGTCCTGGCCAACTGGCCGATGGTCTCGACGCCGATTTCGCCCAGCCGCGCTTTGGTCGCCGGGCCAACGCCCCACATCAGCCCGACCGGCAGATCGTGCAGGAAGGCGATCTCCGTGCCAGGCTCGACGACGACCAGCCCGTCGGGCTTGGCCACCTGCGAGGCGATCTTGGCCAGATGCTTGGTGCGTGCCACGCCGATCGAGATCGGCAGGCCGAGTTCGGATCGCACGCGGCGGCGGATGGTCGTGGCGATCTCTTCTGGCTGCCCGAACAGATGCGTGCAGCCGGCGACATCGGCAAAGGCCTCGTCGATGGAAATGCGCTCGACCAGCGGGGTGAAATCGTCGAGCACTTTTATCGCCGCGTCGCCCAGCCGCTGGTAATGGCTGAAATTGCCGCCGACGAAGATCAGCTGCGGGCAAAGCTCACGCGCCTTGCGCCCCGGCATGCCGCCGCGCACGCCAAAGGCGCGTGCCTCATAGGAGGCAGCGAGCACAACGCCACCGCCCACCGCGATCGGCTTGCCGCGCAGCGACGGGTCGAGCAATTGCTCGACCGAGGCATAGAAGGCGTCGAGATCGGCATGCAGGATGGTGGCTGTCGTTTCCATCCCGACCGCACATCCGCAGTTGCTGATAGATCTGAACAAATAGAGAACAAAGGCGGATCATTGTCAAGTGGAGAGCGATTTGTGCAGCAAAGAGCCGCGCCGGTTCGGCTTGAGCGCCCTGCCTAGACAATATGCTCGGCCCTCAGCGCCGTTTTCATCTGTTCCAGCGCCGCCTCGCCACCGGCCGTCAGCTCTTCGGCGATGCGAGCCAGCTTGTCGTCGGCCTTGCGGTGCTTGCTGCCCCAGGCGCCGAGCGTCGCCAGCACTGGCAAGAGGTCGATGCCGGCTTCGGTCAGCCGGTAGACCGTCTTCAGCCCATGCGTCGGGTCGTCGCTTCTGGTGAGGATGCCTTCGTCCTGAAGGGTTTGCAGCCGCTCGGCCAGCGTGCGCGAGGAGATACCTTCGTCGGATTGCAGGAATTCGCGAAAATGCCTTTTTCCGGCGAAGACCAGGTCTCGGATGATGAGCAGCGTCCAGCGGTCGCCGACGAGTTCGAGCGACAGGTTGATCGGGCAGCCGGATTTTTCGCGCGTCGACATCTATGGTTCCATTTTTAAATCACTTTACTATTGACACCATTTTGGCCGTGCGTCAATGCTTCCAAATGTAAACCATATAACGTTGATCGCGACGGCTCGCCGGACGCACGCTTTGAGCAGGGACAAACCGAGGAGAATGATGATGAGAAAGCTGATCCTTCAGATGCAGATGTCGGTCGACGGCTTTGTCGGCGCCAATGAGGACCATCCCTGGCAGCTCTGGGAATGGGGTGACGAGAGCGCCTGGGACGGCGAGCTGAAGCAGGACTTCAACGCCGTCTTCGCCGGTATCGACACCATCCTGCTCAGCCGCAAGATGGCGCAGGAGGGCTATCTCACCCATTGGGGCAACGCGGCGAAGAAATTTCCGCGCGATCCGTTCTATGCCTTTGCGCAACGCATCGTCGACGCCCGGAAGGTGGTGCTGAGCGACAAGCTCAAGCAATCGGCCTGGGAGCGCACGAGGGTGGCCAGCGGCGACCTGCCGCGTGAGGTCAGCGCGCTGAAGGCGGGCGAGGGCAGCGACATGGTCGTGTTCGGCGGGGCAGGTTTCGCGTCGGCGCTGATCGCGGCCGGATTGGTCGACGAGTTCCAGTTATTCATCAACCCGGCGGTGCTGGGCGCCGGACGCCGCATCTTCGACCAAGGTGGTTTCAAAACCCTGCGCCTGCTCGGCTCGAAGGCCTATGCCTGCGGCATGGTGGTCAACCGCTACGCATCGGCGAGATGAGGAAGGCGTGAAAGGCATCCGCCGACAAAAAATGTTTGGATGGAATCCTTTGCCCGCGTTTCTTCGTCTTCAAGGTGCGGTCGCCTGACAGGCAAGCCGCGACAATCCCGAACGGAGAGAGAAGATCATGATCCTGGTGACAGGCGCCACGGGCCTGAACGGCAAGTCGATCGTGCGGGAGTTCGCACGGGAGAACCATGAGGTGAGGGCACTGGTACGAGATCCGGCCCGGGCATCGGCGGCGGGCCTTGACGAGCTTGCCGGTGTAGAACCGATCGAGGGCGACATGCGCCGGCCTGAAACGCTGGGCGCCGCGCTCGACGGTGTCGACCGCGTGCTGATGATTTCGACCGCCGCTGAGGACATGACGGAAACGCAGTGCCGCTTCATCGATGCCTGCAAGCAGGCCGGCGTTGCCCATGTGGTGAAGTTTTCCGGCGCGGAATCCAACATCGGCTATGACGCAACGAAATTCCGCTTCACGCGCATGCACGAGGAGACCGAGCGCTATCTGGAAGGGGCAGGCATGGCGTGGACGCATCTGCGCCCCAGCCAGTTCATGCAGGTCTATCTGCGCGACGCGCCGGCCATTGCCGCCGAGGGTGCGTTCACTCTCGCGCTCGGCGATACCGAACTGTCGCCCGTCGACGTCGAGGACATCGCCAAGGTGGCCTTCCGACTGTTGCGCGATGGCGGCCACGAAGGCGAGAGCCTCGACATGACGGGGCCGGAGGCACTGACCATGAGCGACGTGGCGGAACGGATATCACAGGCGATCGGCAAGCCGGTCCGCTATGTCGACGTCAGCCCTGAAGTGCGGCGGAGAAATCTGCTCGCCTCCGGGATTTCGCCCGGCTTCGCCGATGCGCTGGACGAACAGCTGGCGGAGCGGCTGCGGCGGCCGAAATCGCGGGTGCATCTGGCGACGCACGAGATGTTCGGCGTGCGGGCAACACCGTTTATCGAATTCGCCCGGCGTCATGCCGCGATGTTTGGCGGCAAGGGTTAACCGCGCTCCGTGAAAAAAGCATTCGCTGCGACGTATCCTTTTTGCCCACTCGTTCGTCCTAGGCTTCGAAGGTCGCGCGGCCCGCGATCCGCAATCCCCAGGAGACCATCATGGCAAGCGTACAGAGCGAGGCAAACAGGAACCACTACGCGGCGATCGCCGACAATGCGGGCAAACTGACCAGCCCGCAAGCGATCATCGACTTCAACGACACGCATTGGACGGCGCTGACCGGCGAACCGGGCGGCGTCGACTATATCGAGGTCGATGCCGGCGGCGTGCCGGCGATGTGGATCGCGCCGAAGGGCGCCGACGAGGGGCGTGTGCTGTTTTATGCGCATGGCGGCGGCTTCATCGGCGGCTCGATCTACACGCACCGCAAGCTGGTTGGCCATCTGGCCAAGGCCGTGGGCTGCAGGGCGTTGCTCTACGACTATCCGCTGGCGCACCAGGCCAAGCATCCGGGGCAGCTCGAGGCGGCAATGACCGCCTGGAACTGGCTCATCGACCAGGGCTTCGACTCCGGGCGGATCGTGATCGCCGGAGATTCCTCCGGCGCGGTCCTGACCTATGGAGTCCTGCAGCGGCTGCGGGCCGAAGGGCGGCCGCTGCCTGCCGCGACGCTGATCATCTCCGGCTGGTTCGACATGGCGCTGACCGGCGCCAGCTACGAGACCAACCGCGAGAAGGACCCGGCCTTCGCAAAGGCCGCCGTCGACTGGCTGGTGACCAACTTCATCGGTGACGGCGACCGGCTCGATCCGGAGGTCAGCGCTCTCTATGCCGACCTCACCGGCTTTCCGCCTGTGTTCCTGCAGGCCGGTGCGGATGAGACGCTGGTCGACGAAAGCCGCATGTTCGCCGAGCGCGCCAGGCAGGCTGGGGTCGAGACACGGCTCGACGTCTTCGAGGGCATGTTGCACTCATTCCAGATGATGGCAGGCCGGGCGCCGGAAGCCGACGACGCGATCGGCCGCTTCGCCACCTGGGTGCGGCCGAAACTGGGCCTGTCAGCTACGCGTGACAAAGCTGCCGGCGACAGGGCAGCATGAGCATGCGCTGGCTGGTCGCATCGTGCTTCGTGCTTGTGGAAGTGCTGCACTCGCGCAATGGTGTAGTGACGCTGACCGACGTGCCGCTATGAACCAGCAGATCCGCAAATCCCGTGAAACGAGGCGAGGCATGCAGCCGCGCCTCGTCCCCGAAGGCCTGTTCGATCTGCGCTACGCAGCGTTCCTTGAGACGGTGTCGCATCTGCGTATCAAGCTGCACCGGTACTGCGCGCGCATGACCGGTTCGGCCCTCGACGGCGAGGACATCATGCAGGAGGCGCTGTTCGAGGCCTATCGCAAGATCGAACAGCTCGACGATGCGCAGGCGCTGCGGCCCTGGCTGTTCCGCATAGCCCACAACCGCTGCATCGACTTTATCCGCAACAGCCAGGCGCGACAGCGGGCCGAGGCCGGCTATGCCAGCGACGAGATCGTGCTGCCTGTCGAGCCCGCCGGTCCCGGCGCGGGCCGCGCCATCGAGCGACTGGTCGTGCACCTGCCGCCGAAGGAGCGCGCTTGCGTGCTGCTCAAGGATGTCTTCGACCATTCGCTTGAGGAAATCGCCGAGCTGGTCGGCTCGACATCAGGCGGTGTCAAATCGGCGCTCAACCGCGGCCGCGCCAAGCTCGCCGCCTTGCCTGCGCAACAGGCCGCGGCACCGGCACACGACCCCGAACTGGCGCGGCTGCTCGATCGCTATGTAGAATTGTTCAACAGGCGAGACTGGGACGGCGTGCGGGCAATGGCTAGCGCCGATGCACGGCTGCGGGTCTCGGACTGCTACAACGGCTTGCTGTCGGGCTCGCCCTACTTCGTCGAATATGAGCGCGGCGAGCCTTGGCGTATGCGGCAAGGAGCGATCGAAGGGGAGATCGTGCTGGTCGTCGACAGGCTGCATCGCGAGGAATGGCGGCCGGCGTATCCCGTGCGCATCCATACCGATGGCGGCGTCATCGACCGCATTGCCGACTACTATGCCTGCCCCTGGATACTGGATTTGGTCTTCGAGGACGCAGGATGAAGCGCGGCCTTCCCTTCTCCCACAAGGGGAGGAGGGAGAAGCGCTCACTTCGCGTCATGAAAAATGATGCCGACCGTGTGGCGCATGCCTGAGCGCAAGCGGCTGACGCCGTGGCGCAGATTGACGCGGTAGTTGCCTTTGGTTCCCTGCACCGGTCGGTTGTGGACGGCGAAGACAACGGCATCGCCCTGGCACAACGGCACCACTTCGACCCGGCTCTGCATACGCGGCCGCTGTTCGGTCAGCGCGAACTCGCCGCCGGTGAAATCCCTGCCCGGTTCGGAAAGCAGGATCGCCACCTGCAGCGGGAAGGCGAGGTCGCCATAGAGGTCCTGGTGCAGGCAGTTGAAGTCGCCAGGCACATATTGCAGCAGCAGCGGGGTCGGCCGCGTCTGGCCGGCGGCATGGCACTGTTCGAGAAACGCGGCATGCGTCGCCGGGTAGCGCATGGCTTGCCCCATGCGCTCGTTCCACCGATTGGCGACCTCGGCCAGCCTGGGATAGAGCGCGCTGCGCAGGCCGCCCAGCAGGTCGGGCAAGGGGTAGCGGAAGTAGCGGTACTCGCCCTTGCCGAAGCCGTGCCTGGCCATATGGATGTGGCTGCGGAAATGCTCTTCCCGGGGATAGAGGCCGGCGATCTGCCGGCACTCTTCGGGCGACAGCAGCTTTTCGATCACCGCACAGCCGAAGCCGTCGAGTTCGGCGGCAAGGGGCGGCCAGTCGTACCCGCCAACGCGCGTCTGAGCGGCTTCGACCACCGATGGGGCAATTTTGGCACGGGCGTTCATATCGCAGCCTCCTTGTTAAGCAGGGCACGCATGCGTTCGACACCCCAGCGGTAGCCAGCCAGCGTGCCGTCGGCGCGGACAACGCGGTGGCAGGGAATACCCAGCGCGATCGCATTGGCCGCACAAGCCGTCGCCACGGCGCGGGCGCCGTTCGGCTGGCCGAGACGCCGGGCCAGTGCGGTGTAAGGGATGGTTTCGCCGCATGGGATGGTGCGTAGCACATCCCAAACACGCTGCTGGAATGGCGTGCCGTGGCGCATGTCGAGCGGCAAGTCGAGGCCGATGCTGGGCGTCTCGATGAAGCGCGCGATTGCCGCGAGATCGTCGCGCAAGGTGGTCTCGTCCTCGACCAGCACCTTGCCGGAGAAGCGATCGCCAAGGTCCTGCTCCAGCGCGTCAGCGTCCGAGCCGATCAGGATGGCGCAGACGCCGATGTGGCTGCGCGCAGCCAGGATGTTGCCGATCGCGGATTCGCCGATGGCGTAGGCGATGGTGTCGAGGGCGTCGTGGACGGTCGCCCGTGCGGCCATTTGAGTTTGCATGAGGTTCATTGCCTTCACTCCTTTGTCTGTGAGTGAACCCTACAGAGACGGCTTCTCGCGCTCACTCCGGTGCTTGCTTTCAAATTCGAATCTCAGGATCTGAGGATGAACGGCGAAAGGTAAGCGCTCTACGGCGCCCCCTCTGTCCTGCCGGACATCTCCCCCACGAGTGGGGAGATTGGCCGTCACGACGGCCTTCGCCAATCTTCAACGTCGCAAGAAGAGAGCCGGCGCCAGAACTGCCAATCTCCCTCCTTGTGGGGGAGATGTCCGGCAGGACAGAGGGGCGCGCCGTAGAGCGCTGATTTTGAACCGTTCTCACGCGACACGGGTGACAGCGAGTTCCCCCAGCACGAACACCTCACCGGTCAAAAGCCGCAGCTCGATATCGCCGGTCGCGGTGCGGCTCCACTCGGCTTTGCCGTCGTCGACCATTTGGCCGATGGCGGTCATCACCCGTGATTTTGCGTCAGGGGCGCGCCGGCTGCCGGCAGCTTGGGTCTGGCTGGTCGCATCGGCGGTGGGAGACCTTGTCATCGTGCGCATTGCCGGTCCTCGTCAGGCCCGTACCGGCAGGTTGGCATTGTCGGACGACGACGCCTCACGGTCGAGCAGTGCGCGTTTGCGCTCCGCGCCCCAGGCGTAGCCGGACAGGGCGCCGTCTTTGCGGATCACGCGATGGCAGGGAATGGCGACGGCAAGGCTGTTGGCGGCGCAGGCGGCGGCGATGGCGCGGGTCGCCTTCGGCGCGCCGATGCGCTGCGCGATCTCGGCATAGGAAAGTGTGCGGCCTACGGGGATGTCCTGCAAGGCCTGCCAGACGCGCTGCTGGAAGGCGGTGCCGCGCACGTCGAGCGGCAGGTCGAGGCCGAGCGCCGGCACTTCCACGAAACCGACGACGCGGGCGACCAGCGCCTCATAGTCGCGGTCGCCGCCGATCAGCCCTGCCTTGGGGAAACGGTCCTGCAGGTCGCGCACCAGCGCGTCGGGATCGTCGCCGAGCAGGATCGAGGCGACGCCCTTTTGGCTGGAGGCGACCAGGATGGCGCCGAGCGAGGATTCGCCGACAGCGAAGCGGATCTCTTCATGGGCGCCGCCGGCGCGATAGCGCGTTGGCGTCATGCCGAGCATGCCGGTCGATTTCTCGTAAAAACGCCCGCTTGAATTGAAGCCGGCGTCGTAGATCGCCGTCGTGACGCTGGCGCCGTCTTCCAGGCCCTGGCGGACCCGGGCGGCGCGGTGCGCGGCGGCGAAATCCTTCGGCGTCAGCCCGGTAACGGCCTTGAAGATACGGTGGAAATAACCGGCGCTGCGGCCGGTGGCATCAGCCAGTTCAGCCAGCGACGGTTCTTCTTCGCTCTGCTCGATCCTGCGGCAGGCAGCGGCGACCATCGCCGCCTTGCTGGCCTCGAGCGACGGGCCATCCGGGTTGCAGCGCCGGCACGGGCGAAAGCCGGTCGCCCTGGCCTGATCGAGCGTGCCGTGCAGCTGCACATTCCTGGGGTTGGCGCGCCGCGATGGGCAGGAAGGCCGGCAATAGACGCCGGTCGTCGCCACCGAATACCAGAACTCGCCGTCGGCCGACTTCTCGCGCGCAACGATACGCGCCCAGCGCGGATCGTCGGCAACCGGCAGCGGCGCGGACTTCAGATTCTTGGCCAGGGTGATGAACATGACCGCATTGAAGCCGCCAAAAGCCCGCCTCGCCACCCGTTTCCCGCCAAGCGCCACCAATCGCCCACGTCGAGTGCTCGCTTCGCTTCCTAAGCCGCACGCTTGGGTTCCACCGCGAACGGGCTGAGCCCGAGCCAGGTCTGCATCTTCCTGCCGATGGCCTGGTTGCCGGTCAGGGCAACCTTCGCACCGGCTTTCTCGACGGTCAGCAATCCCATCCAGATCGCCGTCATCGTGTGCAGGTCGGTCGAGACGTAAAGATCGACATCGAAGCCCGGATCGTACCAGCACAGATCGACCTCGCCGTGCTTCTCGACGATCAGCCACCACGACCGTTTGGACGCTGGTAGCTCCTGATATAGAAATTGTATCACCGTGCGCCCCTCGGGCAGCGGCGAAGGGTTCAGATTGCGCCGCATGTCCCACATCAGCAGCGACGGATCGAGGTTCTTCAGCGACAGCCGGGACTCGACCCATTTCTGCCCCCAGAAGCCCATTGCTTCGACGACCGGCCGCAAATCCCGGCCGGCTTCCGTCAGCCGATATTCGAATATCCCTTTTTCGCCCAGCACTTCCTTGCGCTCGATGATCCCAGCCAGTTCAAGTTCCTTGAGCCGTTGCGACAGAAGGGTCGGCGACATTTTGGGGACGCCGCGGCGCAGGTCGTTGAAGCGGGTGGAGCCCGCCACCAATTCGCGCATCAGCACCATCGTCCAGCGGGTGCACAGCACCTCGGCGGCCATCGATAGCGGGCAGAACTGTTTGTATCCGTGCTGGGCCATGATCTCTGTCCCTCCCTCGAACCTGGGTCGAACATTAGGCCTTCATGAATGAAGCGGCCAGTACGGAAACTGTACTACCCCAGTACAGATCGCGGACTGGCTGGCGAGGGGCCTGCCATGCGAGCCCTTTGGCCGGCTGCACCGGATACCCTGTGCACCGCAACCAGGAGACTACCATGACCGCTTACGTCATCGCAGACATCAAGATAAACGACCCGCAGTGGGTGCCGGCCTACGCCGCATCGGTGCATGATCTCGTCCACAAGCATGGCGGCAGGTATCTGTCGCGCAGCGGCAATGTGAAGACGCTTGAAGGCAAGCCGCTCGACACCACGCTGATCGCCCTGATGGCGTTCCCGTCGGAGGCGGCGGCGCGCGCCTTCACCAACGATCCGGCCTACGCGCCCTTCGTTTCGGCCCGTCAGGGCGGCAGCGACAGCCGTTTCCAGGTGATCGACAACACCGATCTGGCCGGAACGATCCCGTATTTGCCGAAGGGATGATCCTTCCTGGCAGTCGTCACAGCGATTTCGGGATCTCCAAGCAACAACAGTCACAGCGCTTGCCTGCCGGGCCTCCGTATTTTCGGCGGCCGGCCAGCTGTGCTTTTTCAAGAAGAATGGAATGAAGATGATATCGAACTTTCACAACAGACCAAATTTTCGCTATAGGTTTGTCATGGCCGGGGCCATGCTGGCTGTCTGCACCACTTTCGCACGGGCGGATCAGGAAGCAGCGCGGGCGTCCGGCGCCAATCCGCTGGCCGACAAGGTGCGGGCCGCCAACAGCCGGTTTCTCGACGTCAAGGCAGCTACGGCCGAGGGCTATGCGCCCATTCCGTGCGCCAGCGGCATCACCGGCGGCGCCATGGGCATCCACTATGTCAACGGCCAGTATCTGAAGGACGACAAGATCGATATCGCCCGGCCTGAAGCGGTGATGTACGAGCCGATGGCTGACGGCAGGCTGCAACTGGTGGCGGTCGAATACATCACCTCGAAGGGGCCGGCGTCGCTGGACGGACAGCTGTTCAATTTCAACAGTGCGCCCAACCGCTACGGCCTGGGTGAATTCTACGAACTGCATGTCTGGGCCTGGAAGGGCAATCCGACCGGCACTTTCGCCGACATGAACCCAAAAGTGTCATGCGAACACACGATGGCGCCGAGCCAGTAGCCGGCAAGGCCAGGCGGCGCCAATGCCGCCTGGCCGCTTTCCCGAGTCAGTCGAGACGCTGCGTCCCAAAGGTCGCTTTCGGCGAGGAAAGGCTGGGCCGCTGTACGTGCCGCTGCTGCTCCTCACGGCGTCTTTATGCCGCCTGGTCCGGAATCGCCAATCCCACCTCGGCGGTATCCCGGCGCGCTTGCGGCAAGACGAAGCGTCCGGTCACGTACCAGAGCAGAGACACGACAAGGATCGAGAGATAGCCATCCACGGCATAGTGCCAGCCGGTGTAAACCGAGCTGAACAGGATGAACGCCGTAAAGGACCAGCCGGCGATTGCCCACCGGCGGCCGAAGCCGGCCAGGAAGAGTGCGTTGAGCGTGGCGATCGCGACATGCATGCTTGGCATGGCGGAGATGCCGCCGCCCAGTTCCGGGCGGCCACTCTGGTAGGCTGCAAGCAGATAGTCGGCATAAACATGGACCGACGCGGCGGCGTAACGGTTCTGCGCCAGGGCGGTTTGCAGCCCGGCAAACCGGTCACCGCCGTAGAACTGGTCGTGGAACATCGGGCCGGTGGACGACAGCAGGGTCGCCAGAACGGTGCCGCACAGGATCGTGGTCAGCGCGAACGCCCATAGATAGCGCAAGCGGCCGACCGGATTGTTCCAGAAGGCGACGAAGAGAACCGCGCCGAACCATTGCACGAGCCAGCCATATCCATAGCCGGCGAAAATGGCGAGCGAGATCGGTTCGGAAACGACGCTGTGCGCCCATGTCCAGGGATCGACGCCATGCAGCCGAAGATCGAGGTCCGCCAGGGCACGGTCGGCGTAGAACGGTATCGTGTCCGGAATGGCGACCTTCAAGGTGGTGAAGGCGGTGACGCCAAGAAAGAACAAGAGGATGACGGGCGCGGCTGCGAGCCAACGCTGCCTGAGTATGTCGAGGATGAATCTTGTCGGGTTATGTCGGGCAAACGCCAGCCCCGCCACGCCGAGGCCAGCCGCCAGAAGCGCGGGCAGGAAGAAGGCGAACGGCTCGGCATAGGATTGCGCCAGATGCAGGTAGCGATCAGGCTGCAGGCAAAGAGCGGTCACGGCATAGGTCAGACACAAGGCAACCAGCAGCCAGCCGCTCCTGGTTGTCGCGATGTCCGGGTCAAGGATTGCAGCTGGGCGGCGATTGCCGCCGCGCTGACCGGTGTGCTCATTCATGGAAGGACACCCCGCCAGCTGCCCAAAAGATTGTTGTGGAGTATTTTGTAGATCAAGTATTAACATCGGGTTGCACCGTGAGGAAAGTAAAATTTCCTAAATTAGATGGTTATAATGCATACTTTGTTGGCAAGGATTCATTGACGAAGACGTTGCGTCGCAACGCCCCGGCATCACCTTCGTGCGCTGGTTTCAACTGTCGCAGGCTTCGGTGTCATCAGGCTTCGGCTACGATTGAAACAGGGCCATCGCCTGGGTGGCGATGGCCCTGTTTCAATCATGCGGCTCGATCAGGCGGCCTTGATCAGGCCGAGCTGGGTTAGGGCGGCGACGCCGTCATCGAGGCCGATCTCCTCGACGATCCTGCCGTCGACCACCTTCAGCACGGTGGTGCCGGTGAAGCGCATGGTGCGGCCGGTGGCGGCCGGCAGCGAGCCGGCGAGGAAATCGCCGAAGCCCGGGCCGGTATGCGTGCCGCCGCCCTCCCACTGGCCGACAACATAGTCGCCCTCGGCGATCAGGTCGGCCGTGGCCCAGAAGTTGAGGTCCGGGAAGGCGGCGCGGAAGTCGGTCATGAAGGCCTTGATGTCGTCGCGGCCGCGGCGCGGCTCGTGCAGCGAATATTTCAGCAGCATGTCGGGTGCCGCGATGTCGTCGACGACGGACAGATCGCAGGTTTCACCCCAGAAGTCGGTGAACCATCTGACGACGACGGCCTTGTTGTCTTCTTGCTTGGTCATTGGGAGGTCCTTGTTGTTGTCGCGCATGCCGTTTTCCCAAACCGCGGGGCACTTTGGGCGGCATGCTTTTGCCGGGGATCACCGGTCTTCGCCGATGACCTGAGGCAAGCACTAGGACGATCCGGCAGGCACAAAACTCCGGTTCTTGCCGGCCAATCGAAAGGCGGGAGGGCACCGGCGTGATAACAGACTGGGCGGATTGTTTTTGCCGCGATTCAGGCGCAGTTCGGCGAGCACCACGAATGACTAAACAACGGCGGCGCCGCGCGGATCATCCCGCGCCCCCACGCGGTAACTGTTTCTTCTCTGGTTTTGCTGCAGATTGCCGCTTAGCGGGGATGAGCGAAACCGACAATGGCTGGTCGAGACAAGAAAAATCGCAATGGAACGTTCTGGGAAAAAGCCCTGGAGCGCGCCCATCTTGGCGTCTGGGATTGGGATCTTGCGACCGGCGAGTGCTTCTATTCCGCGACCTGGGCGCGGATGCTGGGCTATGATGAAGGCGAACTTGCCAACACCAGCGACCTGTGGCTGCAGCTGACACATCCCGACGATCGCGAGCGGGCGCTGGCCAGCGGCGACCTACACATTGCCGGACAGACCGACGCCATCGAGACCGAGCTCAGGCTGAAGCACAAGCAGGGCCACTGGGTGTGGGTGCTCGATCGCGGCGGCATCGTCGAACGCGACGCGATGGGAAAACCGCTCAGGCTAATGGGCGTGCAGACCGACATCACCAAGCAGAAGGCCGCCGAAGCCGAACTCGAACAGGTCAATGTGCGCTTCCGCCTGGCGCTCGCCGCCAGCGGCACCGGCATCTGGCATTATGACCTCGCCACCAACAAGAGCTATTGGGACGCCCGCACAAGGGATATATTCGGCCTCGTCGCCGATGCCGACGAGGTGACCGCCGATCTCTGGCATACTTTCCTGCACCCCGACGACAGGGAAGCCACCGAGCAGGCGCATTTGCCGACACCCGGCTCGGACGCAGTCACCGCCTCGCGGTACCGCATCATCAAGCGCGACGGCGTCATCCGCCACGTCGAATCGCTGGTCCGCTTCATCGCCGCCGCCGGTGCGGCTGGCCAGGTCCTTGGCACCGTGCGTGACATCACCGAGGAAAAACTGCGTGAACAGGAACTCGCCTATGCCGCCCGTCACGACGCGCTGACCGGCCTGTGGAACCGCTCCGCCTTCGACCGGCTGCTCGCCGACCATATCACGGCGGGTGCGCCTCTGGCGGTGTTCTATGTCGATCTCGACTACTTCAAGGCGCTCAACGACTTTGCCGGCCACGCCGCCGGCGACCTGGCGCTGAAGAGCGTTGCCGCCGGCATTCGCGGCTGCCTGCCGGCCGCTGCACATGCGGCGCGGCTGGGCGGCGATGAATTCGCGCTGCTGGTGCCGCATTGCGATGCCGCACAGGCCGAGCGGATCGCCGCCGCGGTGCTCGGCGCGGTGCGTGAGGCCGATCTCGGCCCGGCCGCGTCGACGCGCAAGCTGGCGGCCTCGATCGGTATCGCCTTCGTCGACGACGCGAACACCACGGTCGCCGACGCGCTAGCCTGCGCCGACGACGCCTGCTACGCGGCCAAGGCTGCTGGCCGCAACCGTTTCGCGGTGTTCTCCGCTGCAGCGGCAGCGGGATCGGGCGGGCTGAATGCCGCGCGCGTCGCCGCCGACACCGTCGATGCGATGGAAGACGGGCGGCTGAAACTGTTCGGGCAGGAAATCCATCTGCTGGGCCGGCCCTGGCAGGAAAGCCGCCATGTCGAAGTGCTGGCCAGGCTCGTCGCACGCAACGGCCGGCTGGTGCCGCCCGGCGAGTTCATTCCGGTGGCCGAGCGCTTCGGTATCGCGTCGCGGCTCGACCGCTGGATCATCCGCACCGCGCTGTCGCGGCATGGCGCTGCACTGCGCTCGGGCGCGCTGACGCTCGGCTTCAACCTGTCGGCGCAGACGCTGAGCGATCCGCAGTTGTGGGACTTTGTCGACACCGTTATCGAAGAAACCGGGGCGCCGCATTCGGGCATCGGCTTCGAGATCACCGAAACCGCCGCCGTCACCAATTTCGACGCCGCCGAACAATTCGTGTGCAAGGCGCGCGAGCGGCACTGCCGGGTCAGCCTCGACGATTTCGGCGCCGGCATGAGCTCGTTCGAATATCTCAGGCGCTTCCCCGTCGACACGATCAAGATCGACGGTTCCTTCATCGAGCACATCACGCAAAGCCGCTTCGACCGCGAGATCGTGCTGGCCATTACCAGCATCGCCCGCAGCCTCGGCTGCGACGTGGTCGGCGAGAAGATCGAACGGCAGGACACGTTGGCGATGCTGAGCGACATGGGCGTCGCCTATGGCCAGGGATTTCTGCTGCATCGGCCGGAGCCGCTCGAGCAGATTGTCGCGCGGGCAACCGGGGTGGTGGCGGCCCGCAAGGCATCGTGATCCAAGGAGATTCAGGCCGGGCCGGCCTGAATCTCAACATATTCTATCCGGTTCGCCGCGTCGTCGGTTGCGGAAACTCCAGTACTCCAGCTTCGGATGGCCTGTGCTGCGCTTCCGCCACTGTTTCGATCAACAGATCGAGGGCGTCACAGGCCGTGCGGCTCGTCTCGTCATTGCCCTGCAGATAGTGATAGGCGCGTTCGAGGTGGATGCGGGCGGCTGAAAAATCGCTGGTCAATGGTCTCTCCATCATCCCACCCTAAAATACCTTGCCGGAGGCGAGGGAACGCCGGGTAAATATCCACAGGCGGCTTTTATTCAAATGCTGTCCAATGTTGTGGGAAGAGACCTTGGGACGCTGCGGCCTTGCCTTTCAATGTTGCAGGGAAGGGCGCCGCCAGCGACGCAGTTCCACGGCCGCGCTGTCAGGATAGACGCGGCCCAACTCTTTGCCATGCCGTGCCGCACAGCCTACACTGCGGCCTCCCTTTGTCCGAGGTGAGACCGATGATCGTCCAGGCCTGCATCAACGGTGCGCGTCCGCGCGATTTTCATCCTCAGTTGCCACTGACTGCCGAGGCGATGGCGAGCGACGCGGCCGTCTGCGTCGCCGCAGGTGGGGCCGAACTGCACATCCACCCGCGCGGCGCTGACGGCGACGAAAGCCTGGCCGCCGTCAATGCCGCCGTGCTGGCGGTGCGCCGGGCCTGTCCCGGCACGCTGGTCGGCGTCTCAACCGGCGCCTGGATCGAGAACGATGTCGAGCGGACCCGAGAGGCGATCGCCGGCTGGCGGGAATTGCCCGACTATGCCTCGGTCAATCTATCGGAGGCAGACGCGCCCGCCGTGATGGAGCTGCTGCGACAGCGTGGTGTCGGCATCGAGGCCGGGCTTGCCGCGGTCGCCGATGCAGAGCGCTTCGTCGGCCTTGCCGATCATGACCGGGTGCTGCGTATCCTGATCGAGATAGACATCCAGGACCTGCCGGCGGCGCTGGACCAGGCGCACGGCATTGCCGCGGTGCTCGAACGCGCCGGAGTGCGGCGGCCGATCCTGCTGCACGGCGTCGACGCCACCGTCTGGCCCTTCGTCGCGCTTGCGTATCAAAAGCGCTGGTCGACGCGGGTCGGGCTGGAAGACGGCAACACGCTTGCGGACGGAACTACAGCGAAGGACAATGCGGAAATCGTCGCTGCGGCCGTGGCGATCTTTCGCGGTGCGCCTGCGGTCTGAACGGCGCCCTCAGGTCTGCCCGCTGGCCGGTGCTGTCCAGCTGCGCAAAATGTGTTTCTGGATCTTGCCGGATGCGGTGCGCGGCAGCGCATCGGTGAGCAAAAACTCCTTCGGCACCTTGTAGCGGGCGATGCGGGCACCGCAGTGGCTTGCCAGGTCAGCCGGATCGACAACGCAACCGGTTTTCACCACGACAAAGGCGCACCCGACTTCGCCCCAGCGCTTGTCGGCGACGCCGATCACGGCTGCTTCGGCGATGTCGGGATGGTCGAGCAGCACCGTCTCGACCTCGACCGGATAGACATTCTCGCCGCCGGAAATGAACATGTCCTTGCGGCGGTCGACGAGCGTGACAAAGCCCTCTTCATCCTGCCACCCGATGTCGCCGGTGCGGAACCAGCCATCGGCGGTGAAGGCACGCGCGGTCTCGTCCGGCCGGTTCCAGTAGCCTGATGTGATGCTGGGACCGGACAGCCATAGCTCGCCTGGTTCCCCGGCCGCGATATCGCGGCCAGCGTCATCGACGATGCGCAGGCCGATGGTCGGCGCCGGCAGGCCCGCCGAGCCCGCCTTGCTGGCGATGCGGTCGGCCTCGATAGGCATGCCGAGCACGGTGCCGGCTTCAGTCATGCCGAAGCCGTCGACCATGCGCACACCTTGTGTCAGCCACCAGTTGATGTCGGCCGCCGGATTGGGCGCGCCGCCGGTGAAGATGGCGGTGAGCGCGGTCCAATTCGAAGGCGCAAAATCGGCATGGTCGCGCAGCATCCTGGCCATCTGCGGTACACAGAAATAATGGGTGACGCCGAGCGTGGGATCGGCCAGGCGACGATTGGTGAGGCCGGCGTCGAAGCCGGGCGAGATCAGCACCGTGCCACCCTGCAGCAGCGGCGGACGCAGGCTGGTGATGAGGCCGATGACATGGAACATCGGCGCGTCGCAGAGGAAGACGCTGGCATTGCCGACGCGTCCCAGGACGCCGAAATTGACTGCGGTGGCGAAGGCGTTGGCCTCGGTGACGACGACCCCTTTCGGCCGGCCTGACGTGCCCGACGTGTAGAGGATGATCGACGGCGCATCGCTGGCCGGCAAAGGACGGCGCGGTGCCGGGACCTGTGTCTCGACTGCCGCCGCGAAGGCCGCGACTTCGCTTGGCACGCAGCCCTTGGGCGTTGCCATCTCAAGGGCGGTGTCATGCAGCAGCAGCACCGGATCGCAATCGGCCAGGATCGCGTGCTGTTCGGCATTGGCGAGCCGCCAGTTGAGCGGCACGAAGACAGCGCCGAGCCGCATCGCGGCCTGCTGCAGGATAAGCAGGTCTGCGCTGTTGCGGGCAAGCGTGGCGATGCGCTGCCCTTGTTCGATGCCATGGCCGGTTTCGAGCACGGCGACGGCGCGCTGGATGGCCTCGTCAAGCGCGGCATAGGTCCAGCGCCGGCCGGATGCCAGGTCGACACAGGCAACACGATCCGGCTGCGTCCTGGCGTGCAGGGCCACGGGATCGGATGTCGTCCAGGCCGGCATTCGCAGCTCCTCCCCAGGATTGCCTTATGCTTGCACGATCACCTTGCCTTGTCGTAGGCGGCAAGGCCGGGCTTGTAGCTCTTCTCGTCGATGAACTGGCGAATGCCCTCCTTGCGGCCGTCATTGTCGTAGGAATTGGCAGCTTCCTGCGCCCGGACCAGATAATCCTCGGCATTGTCATAGGTCATCTCGGCGACGCGGCGGATGGCGTCTTTGGTCGCCTTCAGGGCAATCGGGTTCTTCTTCAGCAGGATGGTCGCAACCTCGGTGACACGTGCCTTCAGGTCCGCCAGCGGCAGGCTTTCATTGACCAGCTTCCAGGCGGCGGCCTTCCTGCCGTCGATGAGTTCGCCGGTCAGCGCGTGGTACATGGCATCGCGCATCGACAGGAGGTCGACCACCACCTTGGTGGCGCCGCCGCCGGGCAGGATGCCCCAATTGATCTCGGACAGAGCGAACTGCGCTTCGTCGGCGGCAAAGGCAAGGTCGCAAGCGAAGAGCGGGCCATAGCCGCCGCCAAAACACCAGCCATTGACCATGGCGATGGTCGGCTTGCCGTACCAGCGCAAGCGCCGCCACCAACCATAGGCTTCGGATTGCGCCTTGCGGATGGCGCCAAGACCCTTGGCCTCGGTCTCGCGAAAATACTCCTTGAGGTCCATGCCCGCCGACCAGGCGCTGCCTTCGCCGGACAGCACAAGCACGCCGACATCGTCGCGGAATTCAAGCTCGTCGAGAACCTCCATCATACGCCGGTTGAGCGCCGGGTTCATGCAATTGCGCTTGTCCGGCCGGTTGAAGCGCACCCAGGCGATGCCGTTCTCGACGTCGAAGGCAACGGTCTCTTCGGTCACGGTAAGGTCCTCCCGTTTCGCTTGGCAAGTTGCTATGCGCCATAGCTATCATATTTGCTATGTCGCATAGTCTTTTTTGCTTGACAAGAGGGGATGTTCGCGGCGATCGGTTGAAGCATGGAAAAGGCACGGCTCCGCACCAGTCCCGAAGACGCGCTCGACGCGCAGATCGGCTACAATCTGAGGCGCGCCTCGTCACTCGCGCTCAATGATTTCGCGGTCGAGATGGCTGACGCGGCGCTGCGCCCTGTCACCTATGGTATGCTGGCGCTGATCGACGAAAAGCCCGGCATCCGCGCCGCGGAACTGTGCCGCCTGCTCGGCATGAAGAGCGCCAACATGGCGCCGCTGCTTGCCGAACTCGAGGAGCGCGGGCTTGTCGAACGCGACGACCATGCCGGCGACAAACGCGTGCAGATGCTCGCCCTGACGCCGGCCGCAAAAGAGGCGATGCCCGGATGGCGGCAACAGGTGCGCCGGCACGAGGACCGGTTCCTGCATCGGCTGACAAAGAAGGAACGGGCGACGCTGCTTCGGTTGCTGCGCCTGATCTGGACCGACGAAGATTGAGGGCTACCTCAGCGCTCAAGCAGGGGTGTGGAAGTTTCTGAAATAGGCGCGCCTCTTATTTCAGAAACCTGGTCTGAAAATGAAATAGCTGTTGGAAGTCGACCGAATCTGACATATGGATTTTCTTATTGCAGAAATGAGGGTATTTTCTGAAATATGGAACTGTCGACCTATAGGGCGGGGCGCTATGAAAAGCGATTAGAGTACCGCAGTTTCGTGCCGACCTCGATCAACCATCCCTGGATAGTCTCCGACCCTGAAGTTATAGACGTCCTTGGTCGAGCCGACCGTGCCTTGGGCGAATTGAACGCGTTCGCGCAACTCGTCCCTGACATTGATTTCTTCATCAGTATGTATGTCGCGAAGGAGGCCACGCAATCGAGCCGCATCGAGGGTACCCAGACCAATATCGAGGACGCCTTCAAGCAGATGGAGGACCTGTCTCCGGAAGCACGCGACGACTGGGGCGAAGTGCAGAATTACATCCAGGCGATCAATAGCGCCATTGTCAGTTTGGACCGCCTGCCTTTCTCCAACAGGCTTCTGAAAGAAACACACGCCATCCTCATGCAAGGTGTGCGCGGCGAAACCAAACAGCCTGGCGAATTTCGAGCCAGTCAGAACTGGATTGGCGTAAGCTTAAGAAACGCTGTGTTCGTGCCCCCGCATCATGAGCACGTATCTGAACTTATGAGCGACATGGAGAAATTCATCCACGACGACAGCCTGCGCGTGCCGCCGCTGATCCGCATCGCGATTGCCCACTATCAATTCGAGACCATCCATCCGTTCCTAGACGGCAACGGCCGGTTGGGCCGCCTTATGATCTCACTTTACCTTGCCTCGCAGGGTCTCCTTGTCAAACCGGCGCTTTACCTTTCGGATTATTTCGAACGCAACAAGACCGCCTACATCGATCACCTTATGGCAGTGCGCGAAGGCAACCACATGCGCGACTGGTTGATCTTCTTCCTCTACGGAGTTGAAGAGACGGCGCGTGCGTCCGCCGATGTGTTTCGCCAGATTCTGGTGCTTAAGGAGCGGATAGAGCGCGAAACGCTGCCGCGTTTCAGTCATCGCCGTCAAGGAAACGCGCAACGGCTTGTAAGGCATCTCTACAAACGACCGTTGATTGACGTGAAAGGCGTCGCCGTTCTGCTGGATACGACGACAAACACAGCCACGTCGTTGATTGCTGATTTCATGAGCCACGGTGTGCTGGTTGAGGTGACGGGCCAAAGGCGCAATCGGCTTTTCGTGTTCGAACGATACCTCCAGCTCTTTGAAAGACGCAGAGGTAGCTGACGTCCGCCGTCTTATCTCTCTGTGAAAGCTGCCGATCGATACCTCCTTGCTGGAGGTCATCACCCCAGAATGATCTGGATCGCCTTGTCGACCACCGGATGCAAGCCGCTGGCCTGGAAGGACAGCCGGTTGCCGGAACCGACATTGCTGGTCATGGCAATGGTCAGCCCCGAGAGCGGGTCGTGCAGCATGACGGCGACGTAGCCGGGAATGCTGCCCTGGTGGCCGTAGAAGGCGCGGTCGGCATAGGCGCTCTGGAACATGCCGGCACCGGTTTCGCGCATGCGCGTGCCGGGGAAACTCGCCGGCACACGGCCTTCGAACATCTCGGCGAAGAAGGGCCGCGACAGCAACTTTCCGGAAAACAGGCCGCGCATGAAGCTCACCATGTCGAACGGCGTCGACACCATGTCGCCGCAGCCATAGGCGGCGCCGAACGGGAAGGAATCGGAAGAATCCTGCAAGTCGTCGGAATAGGGCAGCACGCCGTCCATGCGCCACATCTCGCCGCCCGAGGCGATGTCGGTGGGCGCATTCGCCGCCGGCGGCGGCCGGTGGTAGTAGCCGCGCACCATCGACTTTTCCGGAAAGGCCTCGGTGGCCGGCGACCACGTGTTTGTCAGGCCGAGCGGCTGCAGCACCGCGCTTCTGACGTAGCCGCCCAGCGGCTGGCCGGAGACAGCCTCGATCACCATGCCGGCAAGCACATAGCCGGTGTTGTTGTAGACGGCGGCACCGCCCGGCGCCTTCTGCTTGTCGGAAGCGAAGGCGATGTCGACCAGCTGTTGCGGCGTCCACTGCCGGCTCGGGTCCATCGGAATGTAATATTCGAACTCCGGCAGGCCGCTGCGATGGTTGATCAACTGGCGCACCGAAATGGCGCCGGCACCCGGCAGGTCGGGAAACCAGGAGGCGATCGGCGCGCCGAGATCGAGCTTGCCGTCCTGGGCGAGCTTGACCAGGGCCGCGGCAACGAAGGTCTTGGTGCAACTGCCGATCTTGAACAGGCGGTCGGGCGAGACGGCAACGCCATGCTCCCGGTCGGCGAGGCCGGCGGTGAGGGCGGTTGGTGCGGCGCCTGTCGAGTAGGCCAGCGAGGCGCCCACCGCGCCGTCGGCGAGATAGGTATTCAGGAGGGCGTTCAGGTCTTCACGCATGGATTCTGCTTTCGCCGCTAAATTGCTGGTTTCATACATGTCGGTGCGCCCTCGAGCCGAACCCGAGGGCAGGGCCGCCAAGCTTCACTCCGCCACGTCGACCGCGGCAAAATTCTGCCGGCCGAAGGGGTCGAGCACGTAGTTGAGCACGCTCTTGCGGATCGGGATCGCCACCACCGAATGGGCGATCGGCGCCACCGGCACCTCGACTTTCAGGATCGCCTGCGCCCTGGCGTAGATGTCGGCGCGGTGCTTCGCATCAGCGGCGACGCGGCCGTCCTGCAGAAGCTTCTCGAAGGCCGGATCGCACCAGCGCGAGCGGTTCGAGCCGCCCTTCACGCCGTCGCAGGACAGCAGGTAGCTCAGCATGTTGTCGGGGTCGCCATTGTCGCTGCTGCCGCCGAGCAGGTAGGCGTCCTGTTCGCCCGAGGCGGTGCGCTTGAGATATTCGCCCCACTCGAAGCTGACGATCTCGGCCTTGACGCCGACTTTCGCCCAGTCGGCCTGGATCATCTCGGCCATGCGCTTGGCATTGGGATTGTAGGGCCGCGACACCGGCATCGCCCACAGGCTGATTTTCAGGTCGCTTTCGTGGCCGGCTTCCTTCAGCAGTTTCTTCGCGCCATCCGGATCATAGTCGATGCCGGCGTCGGTGACGGCGCCGATCTGTGCCGGCGGCACGACGCTGCCGGCCACTGTGCCGGCGCCGGCATAGACGGCGTCGACGATCGCCTTGCGGTCGACGGCCTTGGCCAGCGCCATGCGCACGCGCACGTCGCCGAGCGGCTGGTGTTCGACATTGAAGCCGAGAATGCCGATGTTCTGGCCCTTGAGGTCGAGCACGGTGATGTCGGGATCGGTGCGCAAATCGGCGACGGCACTGGGCGGCGGCGGGGCGGCGACCTGGCATTCATTGGCCTTGAGGCGCTCGACGCGGGTGGTCGGCTCGGGCGTGATGGCGAAGACAAGCGTGTCGATCTTCGGCGCGCCGCGCCAGTAATCCTTATTGGCGGCGTAGCGAATCTGGCTGTCGGGGACATAGGCCTGCAGCACGAACGGGCCGGTACCGACGGGTTCCGAGTCGATCAGTTCCGGCGTGCCGGCGGCGACCATCTTTTCGGTCTGCTCCAGCGACAGGATGGAGAGATAGTCGAGGGCGATGCCGGGCAGGAAGGTGACGTTGGCCGCCGTCAGCGTGAAGCGCACGGTGTAGTCGTCGACCTTGTCTATCTTGTCGATCAGCGTGCCCATGCCCAGCGCATTGAAGTACTCGTAAGCACCGCCGCCGAGCTTGTGGTAGGGATTGTTGGCGTCGCGCTGGCGGTTGAAGGTGTAGAGCACGTCGTCGGCGTTGAGATCCCGCGAGGGCGTGAAATGGTCGTTCGACTGGAATTTCACGCCGTGCCTGAGATGGAACGTGTAGGTCTTGCCGTCGGCCGAGACCTCCCAGCTTTCGGCCAGCGCCGGGCCGACCTCGGTTGTGCCGGGCTTGAACTCGACCAGCCGGTTGAAGATCGTCTTGGCGGCGGCATCCATGGTGGAATCGGCGGTGCCGATCGCCGGGTTGAAGGTCTCGGGGTTGGCTTCCGAGCAATAGACCAGGGTTTTGGCATAAGCCTGCCCGCCGAGAAGGGCGGATGAGGCCAGCAGGGACGAGGTAAGCACTGCGCGCAGAACGGTGGATTTCATCGCAAACGCTCCTGATGACACTTTATGGGTTGAGAGAAGGGCAGGCCGGTGAACTTCATGGCGTCGCCGCCGCGGCGAGGAAACGGTCAGGCGCCAGCGCCGCCGTGGTGACGCCGCGCGCTGTGAGATCGTCCGGCAGGGGTTGGCCGTGCAGCAGCGCCGAACCCAGCCGCGCCAGCGTCAGCGAGACCTGGAAACCGTAGCCGCCCTGGCCGCCGAGCCAGAAGAAGCCGGGCAGGCGCGGGTCGAAGCCGACGACCGGTGTGCGGTCGGGCGAAAAGGTGCGCAGGCCCGCCCAGGGCGTCGACGGACGGCCGATGCGCAGCGACGTCGCCTGTTCGATGCGGTCGACGGCGATGGCGACGTCGATGTCTTCCGGATACGCGTCGCAGGGCTCGGAATCGGTCTCGTCGGCGAGCGAGCCGATCAGCCTGCCGGCATCCGGCTTGAAGTAGAACTGTTCGTGCAGGTCAACCACCAGCGGCCAGGCGCTGATGTCGGTCCCGGCGGGCGGATCGAACAGGAAGGCGGTGCGGCGCTTCGGCCGGAAGCCGAGACCGGAGAGACCGGCCAGCCCGGCGACGGCATCGACCCAGGCGCCGGAGCCGTTGACGACGATATCGGCCTGGTAGGCACCGGCATTGGTCGCGACGCGAAAGCCGTTTGCGATGCGGGAAATCTCCAGCACTTCCTCGCTGGTGCGGATGACGCCGCCGCCGGCCTTCAGCGCCGAGGCTGAAGCCGCAAGCATCTTTCCCGTGTCGACATCCAGCGCGCCGGGTTCATGCACGCCGCCGCAGGTGGTTGCCGTGGCGATGACCGGCACCAGCGCGGTGACTTCCGTGGCCGACAGGCGCCGAACGCTGGGCACCAGCGCCTGCATCTCGGCCGCCATGCGGTCGACGGCTGCACTGTCTTCGACACCGCCGACATGCAGCGCGCCACGCCGGTGGGCGGCGAAGCCGCCATCGATGATCGCCTGCCGGCTGGCCAGCGACAGCGCCCGCACCAGCGCATTGCCGTAGGTTTCGGAAAACAGTGCCGCCGAGCGGCCGCTGGCGTGGTAGCCGAGTTGCGGCTCGCGCTCGAGCACGGTGACCTCGGCCCAGGGCTGCACGGCTGCCGCCAGCGAGAGGCCGGCAATGCCGCCGCCGATGACGACGATTTTCTGGGGGGACTTCGATTGCATCCACTAGGGATAGAAATAATTTCGCATCCAGTCAATATTTAGCGTATAAGAAAATAGTTAGCGTTGTTGATAGCGGCAGGGAGTTCGACTACCTAGGAATGACAGGCGGCGTGATCGCCGCGCCATGGAGCTGACGATGTCGGAGCAACCGAACCTCGGTGATTGCCTGCGCGGCCTCAGGAAAACGCATGGCTGGACCTTGCAGGAGGTCAGCACGCTCACAGGCGTTGCGGTCTCGACGCTATCCAAGGTCGAGAACGACCAGATGTCGCTGAGCTACGACAAGCTGCTGCAGATCTGCGAAGGGCTGGGCATCCATGTCACCGAGTTGCTCAACGGCGACCGTAAGCAGCCGTCAGCGCGCACCCGTCGCTCGGTGACCTCGCAGTCCAACACGCTGCGCCAGCTGACCCGCAACTACGACTACCGCTATCTGGCCACCGATCTGGTGCGCAAGCGCATGGTGCCGATCCACGCCTATGCGCGCGCCCGCACACCGCAGGAGTTCGGCCCACTGACCAAGCATGCCGGCGAGGAATTCCTGATCGTGCTCAAGGGCGAGATCGAGCTGCACACCGACCAGTACGCGCCGGTGCGGCTGAAACAGGGCGAAAGCGTCTACATCGATTCCACCATGGGCCATGCCTACCTCTCGGTCGGCGAGGGCGACGCCGAGATGCTGTGCGTCTGCTCCGGCGACGAGCCGGATATGGAAGGCACGCTGCTGAGCGTGCTGGAGACGGTGGAGGGGTAGGGGCGAGCCGATCTAGACCGGCGGCCTTTCTCCGGCATCGAGCAGCCATTGCCGCACGGCTTGTGTCGGTTCTGGATGCCGCTGCTTTCTCGGCATCACGACATAGAAATCCTGCGTGCCGCGCATTTCGCCGCTGACGGGCTGAACCAGGCGGCCAGCGGCGAGGTCGGCGGCGACGAGAAAGCGGCTGGCCAGCGCAATGCCCTGGCCGGCGACGGCTGCGTCGATGGCCAGGCCCGTCTGGTTGAAGCGCATGCGTTTCAGCTCGGTCTTCATCTTCAGGCCGACCGCCTTTTCCATGAATTCCGGCCACAGATTGTGCGCATCGTGCAGCAGCACGTGGTGCTGGATTTCAGCCGCGGCGATTTCATTGGCGCCGTGCGGCAGCAGGGCAGGGCTGCAGACGGCGATGATCTGCTGGGCAAACAACAGGTCGACGACCAGGCCGGCGCCGAAGGGGGGGCGGCCCTGGCGCACCGCGATGTCGACACCGTCGGCCTGAAAGCTCGACAGGCTTTCGCTGGCCAGGACGCGCAGATCTACCAGCGGATTGTCCGTCACAAAATCCTGCAGCCTGGGGATCAGCCATTTGGTGGCGAAGGTCGGCGTCACGCTGATCGTCAGCCGCGCCGGCTGGGGACGAAGCAGCAGCGTCGCCTCCGAGATCAGGTCGAAGGCGCGGCGGATGTTGGGGACATAGGCGCGGCCCTCATCGGTCAGCGCCAGGCCGCGTGGCAGCCGCTCGAACAGTTTTGTGCCGAGATCAGCCTCCAGCCCGCGAATGTGCTGGGCCACCGCCCCTTGCGTGACGTTGAGTTCTTCGGCCGCGATGCGGAAGTTGAGATGACGCGCCGAGGCCTCGAAGGCGCGCAGCGCATTCAACGGCGGCAGGTTGAGGAAGGCTTCGGGCATGCAGGAGTTTTTCTACAGGTTGATTTCAGGCATTCTGGTTCGAACCCGAGGAGAAAACCAGCTATATCAACGCTCAACTCCCGAAAACACCGCTTGCGGTGCCCGCCAACCCTGAGAGGAAAAGCCAATGAGTGTAGAAAAAGTAGCTGTGGTCGTGGCCGGCGGCAGCGGCATGGGTGCGGCGGCGGCGAAGCGGCTGGCGGCGGATGGCTTCAAGGTTGCCATCCTGTCTTCCTCGGGCAAGGGCGAGGCGCTGGCCAAGGAACTGGACGGCCTCGGCGTCACCGGCTCCAACCAGTCGAACGACGATTTGCAGCGCCTGGTCGACCTCACGCTCGAGCGCTATGCCCGCATCGACGTGCTGGTCAACAGCGGCGGCCACGGCCCGCGCGCGCCGATCCTGGAAATCACCGACGAGCAATGGCACACCGGCATGGACGTCTATCTGCTCAACGTCATCCGGCCGGTACGCATCGTGGCGCCGCAGATGGTCAAGCAGAAGGGCGGCGCCATCATCAACATCTCGACGGCCTGGGTGGTCGAGCCGAGCCCGATGTTCCCGACCTCGGCCGTGTTCCGCGCCGGCCTGGCCGCCTACACCAAGATCTTCGCCAACACCTATGCAGCCGACAATGTGCGCATGAACAACGTGCTGCCCGGCTGGATCGACAGCCTGCCAGCCACCGAGGAGCGCCGCGACAGCGTGCCGATGCAGCGCTACGGCACGTCGGAAGAGATCGCCGCGACCATCGCCTTCCTGGCGTCGGAAGGCGCCGGCTACATCACCGGCCAGAACATTCGTGTCGACGGGGGCATCATCCGCGCTATTTGAGGGCGTCGGCCGGGAGGTCGATTCTGACCTCTCGGCCCAAGGAGCAAAAAATGCGGCTTTTGATACTCGGCACCGGTTGGATGGCGCAGGAACATGCCCGTCGATTCGCCGCCATCGAGGGCGTCGACATTGTCGGTGCTGTCGATGTCGATCCGGCACGGGTTGGCGAATTCGCCGACAGCTTCAACATTCCCAACCGCTTCACCGCGCTGGAGGAGGCGCTGAACTGGGGTGAATTCGACGCGGTGGCCAATGTCACGCCGGATCGCATCCACCACCCGACCACCATGTCGCTGATCGCCGCCGGCAAGCCGGTGCTGTGCGAAAAGCCGCTGGCCGAAAACTTCGGCAAGGCCACCGAAATGGCCGATGCCGCCGAGGCCGCCGGCATCGTCAACATGGTGAACCTCACCTATCGCAATGTCGCCGCGCTGCAGAAGGCCCGCCAGATGGTGCAGGCGGGCGAAATCGGCACGGTCAGGCATGTCGAAGCGTCCTATCTGCAAAGCTGGCTGGTGTCGAAGTTCTGGGGCGACTGGCGCACCGATCCGAAATGGCTCTGGCGCCTGTCGCGCGGCCACGGCTCCAACGGCGTGCTCGGCGATGTCGGCATCCACATCCTCGACTTCGCCAGCTATGGTGCGGCGCTCGACATCGACCATGTCTTCTGCCGGCTGCGCGCCTTCGACAAGGCGCCCGGCAACCGCATCGGCGACTACGGGCTCGACGCCAATGACAGCTTCGCCATGACGCTGGATTTTTCCAACGGCGCCTTCGGCGTGGTGCATGCCAGCCGCTGGGCCACTGGCCATCTCAACGAGCTGCGTCTGCGCATCTATGGCGACAGAGGCGGCATCGAAGTGGTGCACAATCTCGACGGCTCGGCGCTCAAGGCCTGCGTCGGTGACAATGTCGAGAACGCCAAATGGGAAGAGCTCGAGGCCGGCACGGTGGCAACCAACTACCAGCGCTTTGTCGATGCGGTGCGAACCGGTGTGCAGGCCGAACCGTCCTTCCGCCACGCCGCCGAATTGCAGAAGGTGCTGGATCTGGCAGTGGTGTCGGATGAGAAGCGCGCGGAGCTGCGGGCGAGTGCGGATACGCAGTAGTTCCTCGACCCGCGAAGGCTTTGAATGCCATGTCGGTGCAAAACCTGCCCCGTCCTCAGTGCCCTGGCACTTGATCCGCATCCGTCAACGTCTGCAGAAACGCAACGATGTCGTCGATCTCGGGGTCGCTCAGCGCCGGTCTGTCGCCGGGCTTCTTGCCGAGGGGCGGGTCCTGGTTGAGGTTGGCCCAGTAAGCCCTTGGCAAATCGTCATATTGCTTGACCGTGCCGTCGGCGTCTTTCGGGTACCAGCGGCCGGGATCGGTGTCGCGCGTTGCGTAGAAGGCGACCGCGTCGCGCAAGGAATGGAAGTAGCCATTGTGGAAGAAGCTTTTGCGCAGCGCCACATTGCGCAGCGTCGGCGTGCGAAACAGGCCGCAATAGTCGGCTCGGCCTTTGAAGTCGGTGCGCAGTGGCCCGCACAGGCCGAGATCAACATAGGCGGGGTCGGCGTTGGCGGGAATCGCCCTGTTGCGCGGCACGGCGACGGCGATCAGGCCGAAATCGGTGAATTGCGGCGGCTCGCCGTCATTGGCCGGTTCGCTGAGATGGCAACTGGCGCAATTGCCCTTGGCCGCGTCCTCGAACAGCGCGCGACCGCGTAACTCCTGCGCCGACAGCGTCGTCTTGCCGGCAAGGAAGGCGTCGTAGCGGCTGGAATAGGGATAGAAGTCGGGCGCACTCTGCTCGAAGGTGCCAAGCGCCTCGGCGGCGGCGTCGAAGGCGTCGTCCGGATGGTCGAGAACGTTGTCGCCGAAGGCGGCCTTGAAGTCGTCGGCATAGGCCGCCTTGCGCAAGGCGGACGTGACGGCGGCGGCATCCTTGTTGGCCATCTCGAACGGCGACCGCAGCGGGATCTTCGCCTGGTCGCTGCCGCGGTCGGCGCGGCCGTCCCAGGTGAGGCCGCCGGTTGGACCATTGTCGACGCTCTCGTCGCCTTCATCCTCGGAATCGTAGAAATGCTCGGTGAAGGCCGGCGCCGCCTGCAAATAGCGCAGCGAGGGCACGGCACGCAGTCCGTGTTGGTCGAGATGCGGCCCGCCCATTTCGACGGGTGCCGCCGAGGCTGGGCCGAAGGCATGGTGCGGGTCATGGCAGGACGAGCAGGCCTGCTTGCCGGAGGCAGACAGCGATGGGTCTAAGAACATTTTCCGGCCAATCGCAGTCAGGGCGGCGGCGCGTGCGAAGGCGTCCGCCCGCGACATCGGCCCGGGATGGACGCTGCCGGTTCCGGCGCGAACAACGGTCGCCGGCAGGGGCACGGCAAAGCCGAATATCGATGTCGCGGCGGCCGCGATCATCAGGCTTTTCCATCCTCCTGTTGTCATGGGTTCAATCCAGTTTGCTCCGGAATTAGGTTCGCACTGCAACAGATTGATGACTGGTCCATCCGCTCACGCAACCGTGTTCGCCGGCAGCGCAAATGTCACAAAGGTGACAAGGCATCGACTTAGCCTTTGCAGCCATGGCCGTTGCCCCCAGCCATGCATTGCTCCCTCTAGCCATCCCCCCAGCCATGAGGACTTCCCATGACGCGGCTCACGCTTCTCACCTCGCTTTGCCTCGCCTCGACGGCGCTGGCGTCGTTCACCGCTGCTGCCAACGCCGCGCCGCCCGGCTACGACAAGATCGACACCGTCGTCGTCATCTATGCCGAGAACCGCAGCTTCGATAATCTCTATGGCGGCTTCCCCGGCGCCAACGGCCTGGCCAACGTCTCCGCCGACCAGGCGCGCCAGCTCGACCGCGACGGCAAGCCGCTCACCGAACTGCCGCCTGCCTGGGGCGGGCTGACCGCCAAGGGGGTGACGCCGCCGGTGACCGAGGCGCAGTCGGCGCATCTCACCAATGCCAGCTTCGCCATCGACGATGCCAGCGGCTTCAACGAGAAAACCTCCGTCGTCACACGCGACCTCTGGCATCGCTTCTATCAGGAGCAGATGCAGATCGACGCGGGCAAGAACGACAAGTTCGTCGCCTGGGCCGATTCCGGCGGCCTCGTGATGGGCCATTATGACGGATCGGTGCTGCCGATGTGGGCGGTGGCGAAGAAATACGTTCTGGCCGACAATTTCTTCCAGGGCGCCTTCGGCGGCTCCTTCCTCAACCATTTCCAGCTCGCCTGTGCCTGCGCGCCGGTCTATCCGCACGCCGACACCAGCCCGGTGAAGGGGCAGATCGCCGTCGTCGAGGCGGACGGCAAGACGCTGAAGGTGGCCGACAATTCGCCGGCCTCTGCACTTGGCGGCGCACCGAAATTCGTCAATGACGGCGCCATCACGCCCGACTTCTATGCCGTCAACACCATGCAGCCGCCCTATCAGCCGAGCGCCAACAAGCCGGTCGAGGGCGGCGACAAGGCACTGGCCGATCCGGCGCAGCCGACCACGCTGCCGCCGCAGCACGACATCACCATCGGCGACCTGCTGTCGCTGAAGGGCGTCGACTGGGCCTGGTATGCCGGCGCCTGGCAGGCAACGCTCGACGGCAAGAACGCGACGCCGGTGCCGAACTTCCAGTTCCACCACCAGCCGTTCAACTATTTCGCCGCTTACGCGCCCGGCACTGCCGCGCGGGCCGAGCATCTGCGCGACGGCGGCCTGGATGGTGCCGAGTTCATCAAGGCGATCGACGACGGCAAGCTGCCTTCGGTGAGCTTCTACAAGCCACAAGGCAATCTCAACGAGCATGGCGGCTATGCCGATGTCGCGAGCGGCGACCAGCATCTCGCCGACCTCGTCTCGCATCTCGAGAAGAGCCCGCAATGGAGCCACATGCTGGTGGTCGTCACCTATGACGAGAATGGCGGCTTCTGGGATCATGTCGCGCCGCCGAAGGCCGACCGTTGGGGGCCGGGCAACCGCGTCCCGGCTTTCATCGTCTCGCCTTATGCCAAGATGGGCACGGTCGACCACACGCAATACGACACGACGTCGATCCTGCGCTTCATCACCGCGCGCTACGATTTGCCGGTGCTGTCCGGCATCGTCGCCCGCGACAAGGCGCTGCGCAACAACGACCAGCCGCCGATGGGCGACCTGAGCGCGGCTCTCGATCTCAGCCGGTAGGTGGGCTTCAAAACAGGCCGCCGCGTCGCAAAGGCGCGGCGGCCTGTTTCAAGGGCCGGTCACCAGGGAAAAAACCAGTTTCTGCAGATTGCCGCCGTTGCCGAATTCGACGCGGTCGAAATCGCGGCTTGCCTGAACCCGCGCCTTCGAGATCGCGTCGAGCCGACGAACCGCTTCGGCCCTGGTCTTGCTGCATTTGGGATCATCGGCAATCTTCAGGCCGTCCGTCGCGGCTTCGATGTCGTGGACCATCTGTACCATGCTGGCGCCATGCACCTTCTCATGGGCGCTGACGCCGGCGATGAACACATCCCAGTTCTTCCGGACGGCAGGCGGCAGCGAGCCGGAGGGTTTTGGCAATGTGTAGGTGATGATCAGTTTTGGCCGTCCCGCCGTAAGTATGCAGTCCTCGCCGCTGGGTTTGTAGTCCCTGACCCCCCAGGTCAGTTTGAAATTGGTGTAGGCGATGGCGCGGGCAATGCCGAGCTTTGGCCCGTTCTCGCCGATCGAGCGGTAGAGTTCGGCGCCGGACTGGCCCGAGATGGCGTAGGGCTCGATCTTCTCGACCGGCTTCCACTGCGCATGGGCGGCCAGCGGCAAGGCCAGCAAGACGGCCAGCAGAAGACACAGACGAACACAGGCTCTCAACACCGCTCTCCGCAAAATCAGGACCGGGCGACATCGCCGCGACGGGCAATGCCACAGGACAGCTTTTCCTATAGAATGCCTGCTGGTGCTGCAAATGCCCTAGAGGGAGTCACTTGGGGGGAAGTCATGAGAGCTGGATATCTAGTCGTCGCCGGTGTGGTAGCGGTCGTGCAGGCCGCGCAGCCGGCGTTTGCCGCGTCCTGCGGCGGCTGGAGTGCGAAGATGGAGGAAGACGAAGGCGGCAGCGTGCTGACCGCCTCGGTCTGCGGCGGGCCGAAAGGCGATGCGCATCTGATGCTGATCTGTTTCGACACGCCGGTGCTGAGCTACGATCTAGGCGCCACAGGCCAGCAGTTGGAGCCCGGCATCAGCGGTTCGTTCGAGTTCAAGGCTGACGGCAAGACGGCGACCAAGACGCTGCAGTTGGAGGCCATGTACAACTACTTCGTGGTCAATCTGCCGAAAGCCGATCCGTTGCTGGACCTGTTGCGCGGGAAAGGCGAGGTCAGCGTCAGTGCGGCCAAATACGGCCAGGCCAGTTTTCCGCTGAAGGGTTCGAGCGCTGCCATCGGCAAGGTGCTGGCGCAGTGCGGCAAGGCCCAGCCCGCCGATGGGGATTGACAGGGATCCTTCGCCATCGCCAACGCCTGGCATGACGCGGTCTCTATGTCTCGCCATGTGCCGCGACATAGTCGATTTCGGACCGGCTGATGCCGATGTCCTTGAGCATGAAGTCCGGCATCGTTTCCAGATGGCGCCGGTCGCGACGGTGGCGCCAGCGGCGCAGCAGGCGTGCCAGCAAGGTTAACGGCAGGCGCCATTCTCGGGCGCTGATCAGGACGCGTTCGGTTTCGGTCATGGCTTCCTCGAAAATGCAGGGCGAAGCTCTTGCCGGGGGCGCGCCGGCAAGAGCTGACGCGACCTCAATCGGCCATCTTCATCGCGTCGCAGGACACGTCGGGGTTCATGTCGGCGAAGGTGCCGGTCCGGTTCTTCTTCCAGGCCCAGACGTGCAGTTCGTAGAAGGCGCCGAGGCCATAACGGTTGGGTGCGCTGTTGAAGTTGAACAGCTGTCCCTCGAGTGAGGCCGGGCCTTTCGAGGTGATGTATTCGACCGCCACCAGTTTCAGCTTTCCATCGGCCATCGGCTCGTACATCACAGCCTCGGGCTTGGAGAGATCGACGACATCGTCCTTCAAGTAGGCCGCGTTGACATAGTGGATGCCCATGGCGCCGCCGGTGATGCCGCTGGCGCAGGGGATGGGCGCGTAACCCTCGGCGGTGGCCGTGGCCACGGTCTCGAACCGGCCGTTGGTCGCGCGCACCTTTTGCGCCAGGATATTGGTTTCGCCGGCGTCAGCGGCGTCGTGGGCATGAGCCGTTGCCGCGACGGCAAGAGCGGACAGGAGGATCGGGGCGGCAAGGCGCCGGGTCCAGGGCAGGAATGTCATGTTGACTCCATGGGTTTGCTGTCGCACCGGCCATCCCGGTCCGAGCGCGTTGGTTGCGGCAGAGGCGCGTCCCGATCGCGGTGTCAGGCTCCGGCGGTTTGCGGGCCGATGAAGGCGGCGATCTCCGTCACCTTGTTGGCGGGGAAGCCACCCTCGCGGGCATGCCGCTCGACCATTTCGGCGCTTTCGGCCTCATGCACACAGTAGATCTTGTCGCCGGCGACATAGGAGGTGAGCCATTTGTAGGGCACGCCGAGCCCGGCCACGACCTCATTGGACTTGGCCGAGATTTCCTTGAGTTCATTGGCGCTCAGCCTGTCGGCGCCGGCGATTTCGCGTTCGATGATGAATGTCGGCATTGTCGGTCTCCGTTGTTGGTTGACGGCCCGATAAATCCGATCGACGTTGGACCCGGTGTGCCGTCCGCGAAAGAAACAAGGCGGGGCCGGTCACACGCTTTGTCCCACGGTGGTGGCGCAAGCAGCATGCGGGGACGGAGCGGGCCAGGATGGCGGTGGAAAAAGTGGGCGGTACGATCAGGCTTCTTGGCGAACCCGCCATTCTCGATGCGAATGGCCAAAACCAACCCGTGCGCGGCCATCAGGCCTGGGCGCTGCTTGCGCGCGTGGTTCTGGCGCGCGCGCCGCTCGATCGCCGCGCGCTGGCGGCGGAGCTGTTTCCCGAAACCGTCGATCCGCTGGGTTCGCTGCGCTGGTGCCTGGCCTCGCTGCGCAAGGCGCTCAACAGCACCGATTGTCTGAACGGCGACCCGATCGAGGGACGCTTTGCGGACGATCTGGACATCGACGCGCTGCGGCTCGACCGCGACGATTTCGACATCGAGGCCGCCGGGCCGCTGCTCGGCACGCTGGAGCCCCGTTGCAGCCCGGAATTCGCCACCTGGCTGCTGGTCGAGCGCGAGCGCATCGCCGGCATCGTCGAAGCCCGCATCCGCCAGGAAACCATCCGTGCCATGTCGGTCGAGGATCATGGCCGCGCGACGCGGCTGGCTGGACTTGGCGTCCGGCGCAACCCCTATGACGAGGGCGCGCACATATTGCTGGTGAAGAGCCTGGCCTTGGCGGGGCGCTACCAGGCGGCCCTCGATCATGTCGAAGCGACCGAGGCGGTGTTTGTGGCGGAGCTCGGCGAGAGGCCGTCGGCCGCTTTGCGTAGTGCCGCCCGCCGCACCATCTCGTCGCCGCCCAGCGGAATCTCACGCCAGGCCTTCGTCACCTCGCTGATGCAGTCGGGCCTGGCCGCGCTTTCGGCGGGCGCCGTGGATGCCGGCATCGATTGCCTGCGCCGCGCCGTGCGCGACGCGGAGAAACACAAGGACGCGCAGCTGACGGCGCGCGCCATGTTCGAGCTTGGCACGGCGCTTGTGCATTCGGTCAAAGGCTATGATGACGAAGGCTCGGTGCTGCTGCGCCAAAGCACGGAACTGGCGCGGCAGGCGGGCAACGCGGCCATCGCCTCGGCGGGGTTTCGCGAACTGGGCTATGTCGAGGCGCTGGCGGGGCGGCGGCCCTTGGCCGCCACCTATCTTTCGCAGGCGTTGGAACTGGCCGGCGGTGGCGAAAACCTGGCCGGCATTCATGCCGTCATCGGTTTCAACCTGGTCGACTGGGGCCGGATCGGCGAGGGGCTCGATCACTACGCGCTGTCTCTGGAGCATGCACGCTCGGCCGGCAACCGCCGCCGCGAGATCTGGTCGCTTGGGCTTGGCGGCTGGGGTCTGCTCGCCGCCGATCGGCTGGACGAGGCCGATCGCTGGCTGGACGACTGCCTGGCGCTGGTAGAGGAACAACGCTGGATCTCGTTTCGACCATGGCCTGTAGCCGTGCTGAGCGAATCCCGCACCCGCCAGCGGGCGCGCCCCAATGATTTGCGTCCCCGGCTGGAGGAAGCCTTCGCGCTGAGCTGCCAGATGAACGATCCCTGCTGGGAAGGGGCCGTCGCACGCGCGCTGGCGCTGACCTATGCGGCGCAAGACGCGCTCGCGCCGGCCATGGAGTGGCTCGCAGAGGCTCGCCGGCGCTGCATGCGCGACACCGACAGCTATGCCGGGCTGCAGGTGGAGATCCTGGCGAGCCAGGTGGACGTCAATCTGAAGCTGGACCGGCCTGAGACGGCCGACACCATCGCGCGCGAATGGCTGGCTTTGGCGGCGCGCACGCATCGCGATGCTCATGTCGTGCGCGCCGCCGCGTTTATCGCCCAGCGCAACTGACGCTACAGGAACACCTTGTTCGGTCATGGTCAGCGCGTCGCGCCGCCTGGGCTCAAGGTTTCATTGCGTCCGCGCCTTGGCCACATCGGCCGGCGTGACCGCCGATTGCTTGCCGCCGAAATGGGCCAGGACATAGTTGCCGAGCGCCGCGATCTCGACGTTCGAATAGGCGTTGGCGAAGGCAGGCATGCTTTGTGCGCCCGTTGCCGTCGTCATATGCGCACCCTTGAGGATGACCTGGATAAGATTGGTCCCCTCGGGGTCGTTGACCGTGCGGCTGCCGCGCAGCGCGGCGTAGGGCGTCTGCAGCCCTTCGCCGTTCCAGCCGTGGCAACTGGCGCAGGCGCCCTGGAACAGCTTCAGGCCAAGCCCGCCTTGCGCGGCCGCGTCGCCTGACGGCGCATAGGCAGTCGACGCCTTGAGCGTGGCCGGTTCGGCCTCGACGATCGCCTGGTCGCTGCTGACCTGCGGCGGCACGGTTTTCACATAGGCGACGATCGCCTTGATGTCTTCGGGCGTCAGGTGGCGCAGGCTGTAGTCCACCGCTTCACCCATGCTGCCCGTCGGCGAACCGCGACCTTCCGCATGACCTTTGGACAGGTAGTCAAACAGCTGTTCGTCGGTCCAGTTGCCGATGCCCGTGCGATTGTCAGAACTGATATTGTAGGCCTTCCAGCCCTGCAGTTCCGCGCCGGCGAAGGTCTTGCCGCTGTCGAGCGCGTAGAAAACATTGCGCGGCGTGTGGCATTCGCCGCAATGGGCCATCGCCTCGACCAGATAGGCGCCACGGTTCCATTCCGCGCTCTCGCTCGTGTTCGGCTGAAAGGCACCGTCGGGAACAAAAAGCAGGTTCCAGAACCGCATGACGTAACGCTGGTTGAACGGGAAGACGAGGTCGTTCTTTGGCGCATCCGCGTGCACCGCAGGGAGGCTGAAGAGATAGGCCTTGATGGCCAGCGCGTCTTCCGCGGTCATCCGCGCATAGGCGGCATAGGGAAAGGCCGGATAGAGATTGTGGCCTTGCCTGTCGATGCCCTGATGCAAGGCGCGCACGAACTCGGCGTCGCTCCAGTAGCCGATGCCGGTTTCCTTGTCGGAAGTGATGTTGGGCGCGTAGAGCGTGCCGAATGGCAGCTTGAAGGCGAGGCCGCCCGCATAGGGCTTGCCGCCTGATGTGGTGTGGCAGGCGACGCAGTCGGCGGCGCGCGCCAGATACTCACCGCGGTCGATCAGCGCCTGGCCGGTCGGCAGTGCGGCCTGTGCCACGGACACGTCCGGCAGTGACGCCGGCTTGAGCAGGAACACCGCGACGGCAGCAGCAATGACCACCGCAGCGGCGAGAATGATGAGGCCCAGCCGTTTCATCGTTACGCCGCCTCGGGTTCGGATTCGCCGGTTTCCTCTGATGTCGCCAGCGCCGCCAATACGGGCACGCTGAGCGGCGGCATCATCGAGACACTGGTCTTGTCGGCGCCGTCGCTCTTCAACTGGTTGCGGTCGAAGGGCAGGCTGCGCAGGCGCTTACCCGTGGCGGCGAAGATCGCATTGGCGAGGACGGGGGCGGCCGAGACGGTTGCCGTCTCGCCGATGCCACCGGGGGATTCCAGGCTCTTGACGTGATAGACCTCGATCTTGGGCGCCTCGTTGTTGCGCAGGATCCGGTAATCGTGAAAATTGCTCTGGTCGACGCGGCCATTGGTGAACGTTATGCCGCTGTAGAGCGCGGCGGAGAGACCGAAGATCAGCCCGCCTTCGATCTGGGCCTCGACGGTGTTAGGATTGATGGCGATGCCGCAATCCACCGCCACCACGGCCCGATGCAGCGTGATCTCGCCGGCTGACGAAACCGAGATTTCCAGCACCGCGGCCATATAGCTGCCGAAGGCATCGTGCAGCGCGATGCCGCGTCCCGAGCCGGCCGGAAGCGGCGTGCCCCAGCCGGATTTTTCGGCCACGAGTTCCAGCACGCCCGCCGCGCGCGGCTGGTTCTTCGTCAGCGCCCGGCGATACTCGACGGGATCCTTGCCTGCCGCATGGGCGAGTTCGTCCATGAAGCTTTCGACGACGAAGACATTGTGCGTGGAACCGACGCCGCGCCACCAGGTGATCGGCACCGGCGGATCCTGGCGCACCCAGTCGACCTGGATGACCGGCAGGTCATAGGGCGGCTTGATCGCGCCTTCGACGGCGTCGTCGTCGAGCTTGTCGTCCGGCCAGCCGCCGGGAATGTAGTTGCCCAGGACCGAGCCACCGGCGACATGGTCGATCCAGACCGTCGGCAGTCCATCCGGGCCGAGGCCGGCGGAGATGCGGTCGTAGTAGGCGGGCCGGTAGAGATCGTGCTGGATGTCCTCCTCGCGGGTCCAGATCACCTTGACCGGATAGCTCACCTGCTTGGCGATGGCCACGGCCTGCGCGACCGACTCAGCCACCAGCCTGCGGCCGAAGGCGCCACCGATCAGATGGTTGTGGACGATGATCTTGTTGAGCGGAAAACCGGTGACCTGCGCGGCTCCGGCCTGCGCCTGCGTTGGCACCTGCGTGCCGACCCAGATCTCGCATTCATCGGCGCGCACATGCACGACGCAGTTGATCGGCTCCATCGGCGCATGGGCGAGGAACGGCAGTTGGTAGGTCGCCTCGACCGTCTTGGAAGCGGCTTTCAGTCTGCCTTCGACGTCGCCTTCCTTGCGCGCCATGATCGGCGTCTTGTGCTCGGACGCTGTCTTCAGGGCGGCCATGATATCGGCGCTGCCGAGCTTGGCGTTGGCGCCATCGTTCCAGGTGATGTCGAGTGCCTCGAGCCCTTTCTTGGCGGCCCAGAAATGATCGCCGATCACGGCCACAGCGTTGGGCAGGCGCACAATGTCGCGCACGCCCGGGATGGCGCGCGCTGCCTTCTCGTCGACATCCTGCAGCGTGCCGCCGAGGACCGGGCAAGCGGATACGGTCGCAACCTTCATGTCGGGCACGCGCACGTCGATGCCGTAGATCACCGCGCCATTGACCTTGCCTGCCGTGTCGACCCTGCGCAGCGATTTGCCGATCAGTTCAAAATCGCTGGGGTTCTTGAGCTTGACGTCGGCCGGCACCGGCTCCTTGCCCGCTGCATCGGCCAGCGCGTCATAGGCAAGCTGCCTGCCTGTCGGCTGGTGCGTGACCACGCCAAGCTTCGCCCCGCATTCCGACACCGGAACCGACCATTGCGCGGCCGCCGCCGCAACCAGCATCATGCGCGCCGTGGCGCCCGCCTTGCGCAGCGACTCCCAGGTGGCGCGCATAGAGGTGGAACCGCCCGTCGCCTGGCCGCCAAGGGCCGCGGTGGCGTAGAGTTTGTCGTTGGGCGGCGCGTCGACGACGCTCACCTGGTCAAGGCCGACTTCCAGTTCCTCGGCGATCAGCGTGGCTTCGCCGGTGTGGGTGCCCTGTCCCATCTCGATATTGGGAAGGATGAGCGTGATCTTGCCGTCGGTGCCGATGCGGATGAAAGCATCGGGTGAAAAGGCCGCGGTGACGTCGCCCGCCACGGGCTCCGTGGCGGCAAGGGTGGGTTTCACCCCGGCTCCAAGCAAAGCGAACCCCAGCAGGAGACCGCCGCCTTGCAGGAAGGCACGACGCGAGGCGCCGGTCTCAGGGAAGGGGCCTGTTTTTGGGGAGGAGAATGGCTTGCTCATGCTGGCTGTCTCCTCGTCCTCAGGCTTTGGCGGCCTGTTTTATGGCCGCTCTTATTCGCGTGTAGGTGCCGCACCGGCAGATGTTGCCGGACATGGCCGCATCGATGTCGCTGTCGCTCGGATCGGGATTGCGTTCCAGCAGCGCCGAGGCCGACATGATCTGCCCGGACTGGCAATAGCCGCACTGGATCACCTCGAGGTCGAGCCATGCCTGCTGCACTTTCTTTCCACCAGCAGTCGCACCGATCGCCTCGACGGTGGTGACACGCCGCGTGCCGACAGAGGCGACGGGCAGGACGCAGGAACGGACGGGCTGGCCGTCGAGCTGCACCGTGCAGGCACCGCACTGGGCGATGCCGCACCCAAACTTGGTGCCGGTCAGGCCAATGACATCGCGCAGCACCCATAGAAGCGGCATATCTTCGGGCACGTCGACGCTGCGGTCCTCACCGTTCACATTCAGGGCAATCATCGGCCGCTCCTTCTTGTCCCGATCTCAGCTCAGTAGGCACACTTTGGCGAGATCAGTCCAATCAAATGGTTCTTGATCGATAGCGGCAGGGAGGTCGCTTCTGTTCCCACGCGGCCGCAAGCCGGCCCCGTGTCGTGGTCGCCTTGGCGTGCGATTTCCATCGCTCGGCACCTGAGAGTTCCAACGATCCGTCGCTACCGCAACACTTTTCCCAGCCTGACGGTCGCGGCCAAAAGATCCTCGTCCGAAAAACCGGAAAAGCCCAGCACCAGGCCTTGCCGGGGCGGGCCGTCGATGAACATCGAGGAGAGGGCACGGGCGCCGACGCCCGCCGCTTTCGCCGCCTCGACGATCACGGTATCCGGCCCGGCGCGCTTCAGCGTCGCCATCAGGTGCAGCCCCTGTTCGGGCACTGACACATCGACCGCGTCGCCGCAATGCGCCTCGAGGCCGGCGACCAGCACGTCTCGTGCGGCCTGGACGCGGCGGCGCACGCGCCTGAGATGCGCGGCGAAATGGCCTTCGTTCAACAGGTCGGTCAGCGCGCCTTCGGCCAGCGTCGAGGGAAAGCGGTCGGAGCGCGCCCTGACTGCCATCACGGCATCGAGCAGCGCTTCGGGCACCACGACATAGCCGATGCGCAGGCCGGGAAAGAGCACCTTGGAGAAGGTGCCGAGATAGGCGACACGGCCCGAACCATCCATGCCTTGCAGCGAGGTCAGCGGCGGGCCGGCGTAGCGGAACTCGCTGTCGTAATCATCCTCGATGATCCAGGCATCGTTGCGCCGCGCCCAGTCGAGCAAAGCGAGGCGGCGGCGCATCGTCATCGTCACGCCGAGCGGGTATTGGTGCGAGGGCGTGACATAGGCCGCGCGCGCCCTTGGGCACAGGCTTTCGCCGATCTCTGGATCGAGCCCTTCTTCGTCGACCGGTACGCCAAACGCCTTGGCGCCGCTGCCGGCCACGACAGCATGCGCCATGGGATAGCAGGGGTTTTCAAGCCAGACGGCATCGCCGGGGCGAAGCGCGGCGCGCACCAGGAGATCGAGCCCCTGCTGCGTGCCCGAAGTCAGCACGATCTGGCCGGCGTCGCAGCGCACGCCGCGCGCGGTTCTCAGATAGGTTGATATCGCCGCGCGCAGCGGCAGGCCGCCGCGCGGATCGCCATAGCGGAAATGCTCTGGTCCGGGGCGGGCGAGGTGACGCGACAGAAGGATGCGAAACAGATCAAGCGTGCGCGGATGGGACACCGCCACGCCAAGGCCGCAAGGCAGCGAGGTGGCCGCGTCGATCTCCGGCGGGCGCGCCTTGACCAGTGTTGTCGGCAGATGCGGCACGTCAGGCGCGACGAAGGTTCCGGCACCGACCCTGGCGACGGCGAACCCTTCCGAGATCAGCATTTCGAAACAGGCGACGGCCGCCGAACGCGACAGGCCGAAGCGCTGGGCCAGATCGCGCGAGGTCGGCAGCTTGGCGCCGGCGGTGAGCGCGCCGGTCTCGATCAGCCGCCTGAGCGCCACATACAGCTCGCGGCTGCGCGGGCCGTCGCCCGGCAGGACCGGGATCAGCGCCGACCAATCCGGCGGATTGGTCTGAATTTTATTGCCATGATTGGTTCTTTTTCCGACCAATGCCATGGCGCATGGTTGGCAGACAACAGATAAGGATGCAAGCCGTGAACGATAGCGTCGCCAGCTTTCCGACCACCAGGCGCAACCGGGTGAAGCGCCGGCATGACCGTGGCAGCTATGACCATGCCTCGGTGTTCGCGGTGCTGGATGCCGGGTTGCTGTGCCACGTCGCCTATACGTTCGACGGCCAGCCCTATTGCACGCCGACCATCCATTGGCGCGAGGACGACTGGCTCTACTGGCACGGCTCGTCGGCCAGCCGCATGCTGCGCCAACTGCGTGGCGGCACACCGGCGTGTCTCACGGTGTCGCACCTCGACGGGCTGGTGCTGGCGCGCTCGGGCTTCAATCACTCGGCCAACTACCGCTCGGCGATGTGCTTCGGCACGGCGCGGATCATCGATGAGCCACAGGAGAAGCTGAAGGCGCTGGCTGGCGTGGTCGACCGTTTCTATCCCGGCCGGAGCGCGACCTTGCGGCCGATCTCGGCGCAGGAAGCCAAGGCGACGACCGTGATCGGCATGCGCATCGAAGAAGGGTCGGCGAAAGTGCGCGCCAAGGGCGTCGCCGACGACGAGGAGGATTACGGGCACCCCGTGTGGGCCGGCGTCATCCCGGTGCGGACGGTGGTAGGGGCTGCCGTGCCGTGTCCGAGGCTGCTGCCTGACGTGGAGCGGCCGCGGAATCTGTCGGGTTATGCGGAGGGCGAGAGGCTCGATAAGGCGCTGACGCAGGCGCAGCTGGCGTATGAGCGCGACGTTTAGCCTACGGGGCGGTGCCGCCCCTCATTGTCCTGCCGGACATTTCTCCCCGTATAGTGACGGGGAGAAAGAGGCTGGCCGCAATGCTGGCGTTCTTCCTGCAACGTCGGCGATTGGCGAAATCATCCGACACAGCGTCCTTCTCCCCGTCACTATACGGGGAGAAGATGCCGGCAGGCAGATGAGGGACGGCGCCAGCGCCCGGTGAGGATTGTATCCAATCTTGCCGCTGCCGGCACGTCGCGATATGCCCGACACCATGATCACCTTCCGCCGTGCGCAAGCCTCCGACCTGCCTGACATCGTCGCGATGCTGGCCGATGATCCACTTGGCGCGGGCCGCGAGGACGCTTCCTTGCCGCTCGCGCAAGGCTATGTAGATGCGTTCAACGCCATCGATGCCGATCCCAACCAGCTGCTGGCGGTGGCCGTGGAGGGCGGCGAGGTGATCGGCACCTTGCAGGTCACCTTCCTTGCCGGCCTGTCGCGCAAGGGCGCCTGGCGCGGGCAGATCGAGGCGGTTCGGGTTGCCGGCCACAGGCGCTCCGGCGGCATCGGCAGGAAGATGATCGAATGGGCGATCGATGAGTGCCGCGCGCGCGGCTGCGGCCTCGTCCAGCTGACCACCGACAGGTCGCGAACGGATGCGCACCGCTTTTACGAAAGCCTCGGCTTCACCGGCAGCCATCTCGGCTACAAGAAGACCTTGTAGTTTCGCGGCCGCTCCGCGTTGGCAGCGACTGGCGCATAGCGGAAGGCTCTCAGGCACTATTCAAAGCGCCGGGGAAAGCTGATATAGGTCAGTCAGGTTGACCTATATCGAACTGTCGCGGGAGGCGTGACTTGACCCTTATGAACCTGTTGGCTTCGCGCTCGTCGCGCATGAAGGCGTCCGAAATCCGCGAGCTCCTGAAGCTGCTCGACCAGCCCGACATCATCTCGTTCGCCGGCGGCATTCCCGATCCGGCGCTGTTCCCGGCCGAGGCCATCCGCGACGCCTATGCCGATGTGCTGGGCGGTGCAGAGGCTGGGGCGGCGCTGCAGTACCAGGTCTCGGAAGGCTATCTGCCGTTGCGGCGCTGGCTGGCCGGGCAGATGGGCAAGCTCGGCGTCGCCTGCGACGAGGCCAACATCTTCATCACCTCCGGCTCGCAGCAGGCGCTGGATTATCTCGGCAAGCTGTTCCTGTCGCCGGGCGATACCGCGCTGGTGACATGGCCGACCTATCTCGGCGCCCTGCAGGCTTTCAACGCCTATGAACCGCGCTACGACCGGCTGACCCCGGCCGGCGGCAATATGACGCCGGATGCCTATCGCGCGGCGGCGGCCGCGAATGGCGGCAAGGTCAAGTTCGCCTATCTGGTGCCGGATTTCGCCAACCCGACCGGCGAGACCTTGAACCGCCAGCAGCGCGAGGCGGTGCTCGACCTTGCCGGAGAACTCGACATCGCCGTGATCGAGGATGCCGCCTATCGCGCGCTGCGCTATGATGGCGAAGGCGTGCCGCCGATCCTGGCGCTCGACTGCATCAGGTCCGGCGGCATCGACAAGGCGCGCACGCTCTATTGCGGCTCGTTCTCGAAGATCCTGTCGCCGGGCATGCGCGTCGGCTGGGTGTGCGCGCCGCGCCATGTGGTCGAGAAGCTGGTGCTGATGAAGCAGGCCTCCGATTTGCACAGCCCGTCAATCAACCAGGTGGTGATGCATCGTGTGGCCGAAGCCGTGTTCGACGGCCACGTGGAAAAGCTGATCGGCGCCTATCGCGAGCGCCGCGACGGGCTGCTCGCAGCGCTTGAGGCCCACATGCCTGAGGGCGTGAGCTGGAGCCGTCCGGAAGGGGGCATGTTCGTCTGGGTGACGCTGCCCGAGGGTTACGACGCCACGGCGCTTCTGGCTCGGTCGGTGAAGGAAGCGCGGGTCGCCTTCCTGCCCGGCAGCGCCTTTTTTGCCGACGGCAGCGGGCGCAACACGCTGCGGCTGTCCTTCACGCTCGCCGACCGCCGCGCGGTGACCGAAGGCATACCGCGGCTGGCGGCCATATTGAAGCGGTAGGCCGGCTGCCGGAAGTCGGCATCCTACGCCGCTACGTTCACCAAATGCTGGAGCTTCGACAGCCTGGCGCGAGCCAGCTTGCCCAGTGATTTCCGGAACCCTTGCTCGCCGCTCTCGACGACGAAGACCAATGTCTTGAAGTCCAGCATGAATTCGTCGATCGCTGCCGTGAGCACCTGCGACCTGCCCTTGAACCGACGCAGCAGAGTGTTCGCTTCTTCGATGCCGTTGATGTCGGCGCTATCGACAAGCGCTTCGAGCCTTTGAAAACAGTCCAAGCGAAATTCCTCCCAGCCGCGCCATAAAACCCGGTTGGGAGCGGAAGGTTCCAGTCGGGAGCGCGAAAAGAAGTCGCCTCCACCGCTTGAAATTTCTGGATTCGACGGCCCGTGGGGAATCTTTTTGCTCGGGTGGAACCTCCGCGGCCAATAAAGGTTCTTACCCTGTCTGATCCCCCGTCAGACATCTGAAAGCTTGAATATCAGCTTTCCAAAGGCCCGCCGGATCCCCCCTCCTGGCGGGCTTTTTGTTTGCAAGACTGACTGGGTACATGGGGCCGGGCCTGCGGCAGGGGTTGGCAGTTGGAAAGCGTGCCCACATTGACGGCGTCCTGTCCGAACCTAAATTCGAAAGCCTCATGAGGAGGCGTTTTCATGGAAACCCAGGAACTGCATCGCGGCCGGCTCATCGACCACATCCAACTGGTGGTCAAGGATCTTGCCGCCAGCAAGCGTTTCTACGAGGCGATCTTCCGGGTGCTCGATGTTCCGATCGGAGGTGTCGGCGAGGATTATTTCTGGGCCGACGAATTGTTCATCTCCAGCGCGGACAGCCCGGCGGCGTTGGGAAAGCTCACCGGCCGCCATCATCTGGCCTTCCAGGCAAGGGACCATGCCATGGTCGAGGCCTTCTACAAGGCCGGGCTCGCCGGCGGCGGCGTGGACAATGGCGCGCCGGGCGAACGGCCCTATCACCCCGGCTATTACGCTGCCTTTCTGCTCGATCCAGACGGCAACAACATCGAGGCCGTCCATCACGGTCCGCACAGACGCAGCGCCGCTTCGGTGAAGATAACCTTTTAAGCTGTGCCGATAGTCAGCCGGTCTGCAAACACGGCTCTGCACGCTTTGGCGCCCACCCGCGTTGCAGTCCCCGGACGCGGCACCAATGGGCGATGCTGGAGAGATGGAGCCATCCGGCCGCCGCGCGACATGAAGGATGCGCCGACGCCGGAACAAGAGGCGGCCGCTAATGAGTTCCAGCGAATGGTGACCGCGTTTTACGGCGCGTTCGACTCTCTGGAGATCACGGCGGACGGCCGCTAATATTTTCATCAGCCTGGTGATCCGACGCCGGGGGCCTGCGTCTGGTGCGGAACCTGGTCCTTCAGCAGGAGTTCGCTGTGGCACAAGCTCGACAACGCGCCCGGGCTGGATATTTACGCCAAGGACGGCGACATGCAGACGACCTAGACTGCCGAACCCGACGAAAAATCGAAATACGCCTGGCTGGTCTTCGGCTGGACGAAGGCCGAGTAAGCGGCGCCGCGGCTCATTAGGGGAAGCTTCGTAACAGGGCTCCAAGCGGCTTTTCATCCATCTCGTATCCTCGTACACGAGATGGAGTTCGCTGCCTGGGGGGTCCGCATGAGTCCACTGCCTGAAACCGTGCCGTTTTTCAGCCAGTGGGAAACGCCAGACATGACCATTGAGGTGCTCGCCGACGGCGCCGAGGTCGCGCTGCGGCGCGATCCGCTGTGGCGGGGGTCGGGTGCGGGAACTCTGGGCGAATACGCGGTGTGGGCCGCCAACATCTGCGGCATGGCGTGCCTGAAGATGATCCTGGCAACGCGCGGCGAGACCGTGCCGACTATCGAGCTGGCCAGGCGATGCACTGGATATGGCGGCTATGTCGTCAGCGAGGGATCGATCAGGGGGCTGATCTACGCGCCCTTCGTCAGCTTCGTGAAAGAGGTCTTCGGTCTTCAGGCCGAAGTGATGACCAGTGTCGCGACAGCGGACATTCCGGCCATCCTTGAGCGGCAGCGCTTCTTCATCGCCTCGGTCAGCAGTTCGATCCGTTGGCCCGAGCGCGAGCCGCCGTCGAAGGGCGGCCATCTGGTGCTGGTCACCGCGACGTCGGACAAGGGTTTCCGCTTCCACAATCCGTCCGGCCATACCAGCGCCACACAGGCAAACGCAGTGTTGGCGCCAGCCGACTTCGACCGCTTCTTTGCCAATCGCGGCATTGCCGTCGCCATTTGATGTTTTGAGGGATTTCGATGACCGGTAAGACAAGAGTGGCCATCCTCTATGGCGGGCGTTCGGCCGAGCATGACGTGTCGCGCCTTTCAGCCGCCAATGTGCTGAAGGCGATCGACCGGACGCGCTACGACATCATGCCGATTGCCATTTCCCGAAGCGGCAGATGGCTGCTGCAACAGCCGGCCGCCGGTGACGGGGCAGGGGCGCCGGCATCCGAGGACGAGATCGAGGTTGCGCTTTTGCCCGGCGGCAAGGGCAGGCTGGTTGCCGTGTCGCGGGATGGAACACAGCCCGACCTGCCGCCGGTCGATGTCGTCTTTCCCGTGCTGCACGGGCCGTTCGGCGAGGACGGCTCGGTGCAGGGCTATGCGGAAGTCGCCGATGTCGCCTATGTCGGCTGCGGCATCCTTGCCTCGGCAGCCGCCATGGACAAGGAGATTGCCAAGCGGCTGATGCGCGAGGCGGGACTGGCTGTTGCCCGCTCGCTGACCTTGCGGCGCGGGGAGTCCGTGCCCTTCGAGGACGTCGCGGCGAAGCTCGGCCTGCCGGTGTTCGTCAAGCCGGCGCGCCAGGGCTCGTCCTTCGGGGTCAGCAAGGCGACCGACAGCGCCGGCTTCACCGCGGCCGTCGAGGCGGCTTTTCAGCATGACAGCAAGGTTCTGGTGGAGGAGTTCGTCGAAGGCCGCGAGATCGAGTTCTCGGTGCTGGAGCGGGCCGACGGCACGCTGACGGTGTCGCTGCCCGGTGAGATCATTCCAGCAGGCAAGCATGGCTTCTACACCTATGAAGCCAAATATCTCGATGCCGACGGCGCGGTGATTCAGGTGCCCGCCGATGTCCCGACCGCAGTTGCCGACAGAGCGAGGGAAATGGCGCGGCAGGCTTTCCAGGCACTCGGCTGCGAAGCCATGGCGCGCGTCGATTTCTTCCTGCGCGCCGATGGCAGCCTGCTGGTCAACGAGGTCAACACCATTCCCGGTTTCACCGACATTTCGATGTACGCCAAGGCGCTGGCGGCGTCAGGCATCGGCTACAGCCAGACCATCGACGTGCTGATCGAGCACGCGCTGGCCAGGCATGCGGCGCGCTGATCCCGTTCGGAGCGGAGTGGCGCAGAAAAGTGGTCTGCGCCAAGCCGGGGCTCGTCATTGGCCGAGGTCTTGAAGGCCATATGAAGCGTAGTTACATCAATAACTAAGCGTGCGTTGCACGCGAATTTTACGCTTGGTCAAGCTTCATCTATGGAGGTTGTCATGGCTAATACATTCATGGAAGGCAAGAAGGGGCAGGACTGGCTCAATCTGGTCCTTGCCATCGGCCTGTTCATCTCACCTTGGATAATCGGCTTCGTTGCTGAAACCGCTCCCGCATGGAACGCCTGGGTTGTTGGCGTCGTGCTGGGCGTCATGGCTCTGGCGGCGCTTACCGCATTCGCCGAGTGGGAGGAATGGGTCAGTGTCGTCCTCGGGCTCTGGCTGATCATTTCGCCCTGGCTGCTCGGTTTCGTGGCGAACGGGTCTGCGATGGCCACCCACGTCATTCTCGGCTTGCTGGTGGTTGCCGTATCAGGTTGGGCCGTCTGGGACTTCCGTCATCCGCACGCGCATGCGTAACCGGTAAGGGTTGGGGTCCGCCGCGTAAGCGGCGGGCTCCTCCGGCCGATGACCTGCTCACGATCTTCAACAAAAAGCCGGACGAGGCCAAGTGAACCGGCCTCGTGCGCTGAGCAGCGGCATTGCGGGTTTCGGGCTCCCCGACCGTGCTGCGATAATCCTGGTGCACGAACTCATCTTGCGCAGCGCCGAGGCATTGGCCAAGCGCGGCCTCGAATTGCCGGTCTTCGCCTCGCCGACGATCGCTGGCGAGCCGTGCCGCGGAATGGAGCCACGCTGCCCAAAAAGAATCATCGTACCATGCTTTTCCGGATCTTGCCGACCTCGCGGCGCGCCATAATTCCATTCAAGGCTGGAGTGAATCCAGCTGCTGAATAGGAGGCATAGGAGGCGTCCATGAAGCATCAAACCGTTGACCAACTGCACGCCGTTGCCGAGGTCCACGCCGAGGCAACCTATCTTGTCGCGACTCGAGGCGAACGCCTCGAACGCTGGGCGCAGCTTCTGGAGCAAAATCCCAACAGGTGCCTAGGGGCGCTGACGGGGACCGAGTACCAATCCGTGGAGATCCGCGAAAGAATGCGTTCCGCGGGATCACCAATCACAGTTGCTTTCGAAGATCCGATCTTTCGCGCGCTGGGCTTGAAGGAGGATACCTACGGTGAGGCCAAGCGCTTCTTCGAGCTGACCGATTGGCAGCTCCACGAAATCGTCTGCCATTGCCATGTCGGCGCTACGATGCCGGCACGATGGGCCGCATCCCGTGTCCGCGCGGCAATTTCGGGAAGATCCGGTTTCTTCGCGTGGCTGCGAGGAGCGTTTCTGCACTGAGGCCGATGCTCCAGCTGGTAGACATCGCGCACGGTGCCGGCTGAGCGACTGCTTGAAGACCGATGAGGCGGCAGAGGGTCTCTCCGCCTCCTATCGATTGTTCTGGATGGTGCAGCTTGTCTTCCACCAGCGGTTGATCTCGCCGAACACGATGTCGAGCGAGCCGATCCCATCGCGCCCAACATGGGAACGCTGACAACAGCATTCGATCTCGCCATCCCGGCGCAGGCAGGGGATGCGTTCCACGAACGGCAGCTCGCTGATGAGATGATCCGGTGCTGCCTTTCCTCAGGGTGAGCAGCCATTCGATCGTCGCCCGGCGGCGGGGGACGTGTATTTCATCACTGGCTAAAGTTGCACGCAGGCTCAATATATCAGATCATGGCGGCGTGGCAGGGGGAGACATCGAGTGGCCAATAGTCGAAGCGACAAGGCGTCTCCCGCTGATGGGTCGGAGGACATGCTTTCGGCCGTCGCGCCCCGCCCGCGAACCGCGTTGCCCAACGTGGCAACAACCGTCACCACGGTGGCGGCGCTGTATTTCGGGCGCGAGGTTTTCCTGCCGATCGCGATCGCGCTGCTGCTGACCTTCGCGCTCGCGCCGCTTGTTTCAGCGCTCAAAAAGGTCGGGATCCCGCGGATCGCCGCCGTCATCGCAAGCGTGCTCGGCGCTTTCGCGGCGCTTGGCCTGTTCTCCTTCATTGTCGCCACGCAGGTCAGCGAACTGGCGCAGAACATCCCGGTCTACCAGACCAACATCCTGACCAAGATCCGTTCGCTCAAGGAAACCGGGGTCGGGGGAGGGATCATTGCCAGATTGAGCCAGGTGGTCGAGCGTGTCGGCCAGGAGATCGACAGGCAGGACGCCTCGCTGCCGGCCGCCACCCCGGAAAAGCCGCCGCGCGAGCCGGTGCCCGTCGAGATCGTCTCGCGTGAAAGGCCGCTCGAGGTCCTGCAGAACATAGTGGGGCCGCTGCTCAGCCCGCTCGGTTCGGCAGGGCTTATCATCGTCGTCGTCATCTTCATGCTGCTTGAGCGGGAGGATCTGCGCGACCGCTTCATCCGGCTTGTCGGTTACGGCGACCTCCACCGCACCACCGAGGCGCTTCAGGATGCCGCCAAGCGGGTGGGCCGCTATCTCTTGATGCAATTGGTCGTCAACATCGTCTACGCAATACCGATTTCGATCGGGCTGTGGATTCTCGGCATCCCGAATGCGCTGCTGTGGGGGCTGCTGGCTCTGGCGCTGCGTTTCGTCCCCTATATCGGCCCGATCATCGGCATGCTCTTGCCGCTGTTCCTCGCGCTGGCCGTGGCGCCGGGCTGGTCGCTCGTCCTGTGGACGGCCGCCCTGTTCGTGGTGATGGAACTGATCACCGGCAATGTCATCGAACCCTGGCTTTACGGCTCGCGAACCGGACTGTCGCCGCTGGCGATCATTGTCGCGGCGATTTTCTGGACGTGGCTGTGGGGGCCGCTCGGGCTGATCCTGTCGACGCCGCTCACCGTCTGCCTTGTGGTGCTGGGCAGGCACGTGCCGCAGTTTGAATTCCTCGACGTGCTGTTCGGCAACGAGCCCGTGCTCGAACCTCATGCGCGCCTCTACCAGCGGCTGCTGGCCGGCGATCCCGAGGAAGCCACCGACCACGCGGAGGAGATGCTGGAGGAGAAATATCTCGTCGAATTCTACGACAAGGTTGCCATTCCGGCACTGCTGCTGGGCGAGCGCGACCGTGTGCGCGGCGTCATGGGCGACCTGCAAAGACGCCATGTGGCGGCCAGTGTCCTGACGCTGGTGGCCAACCTAGACGACAGCGCGCAGGAGGAAGCGAGCGAGGAGGAGGAGGAGCCGCACGTGGTCGCAGAGGCGGGCGTCGATGGCGATGTCAGCGGCGAGGACGAGACCGAACTGCCCGATGGCACCGGCATGTCAGTGCTTTGCGCCGGCGGGCGCGGCGAACTCGACGACGCCACTGCCGCAATGCTCGCGCAGGTGCTGGAAGTCCAGGGCGCGACGGTGTCGAAGGCCGGTTTTGCCGATATGGAACCCGCCAACATCCGCCACCTCGAACTCGAAACCGTCGACACCGTCGTGGTCGGCTTCCTGAACCGGGATTCCGTCAAGCACGCCCGCTTTCTGGTTCGCCGGCTGAAGCGCGCGAAGGCTGCACTTCGGGTGGGAATCGTGTTCTGGTCGGAGACCGCTGCCGAGGACAAGGAAACGGCGGCCAAGCTGGCCCAAGACATGAACGCCGATTTCGTGGCGCATGGCATGGTGGACGCGGTGGTGGGCGCGCTGTCAAACGAGCCGCCGGTTGCTCTCAAGCTCATCGCCAAACGCCGCATGCGGCGACAGCGGGCGGCCCCCAAGAAGGTTGCGGCAGCGGCGGCGAGTTAGGTCGTCTTCGCCTGGGGTGGGCAAACCAGGGACCGATGCCAAAGCGCAAAGTATATTGTATCCTGCTGCTCCCTCTGTTCCCGTACGGTATCCCAGCTTTCTGAGTGGTGATCCGATCGGTAGCAAGATGGCTTATGTTCCGATCGGGATCTGCCCGGAGACTATGGCAGCGACTATATTCGGATCGGCATGGAGCGAATGGTCGACATCGTTGATGCGCTGGTGGCCGTCAGCCACAGTGCCGACACCAGGAAGTAGAAAGCGCCGAACGCAGCGCAGGGCGCGACCTGATGTCGATATTTTCACTGCCGCCGGCCATCTTCACAAAAAGAGTGCGGCCAGTGCCGATTGAGCGCCGCTCAAGGGTGTGACTTCTCCGAAGCCGGTTCCCACCCTCTGCTCGGCGTGCGTCCTATCGGTCGACCATCGCCATGCCGTGCTCGGTGTAGCGCGGGCCGGAGATCTTTCCCGGCGCGAGCGCCTCGTCGAGCGCGGCCATCTCGGCTGCGTCGAGTTTGAGCGATCCGGCGGCGACATTTTCCTCCAGATATCTGATCCGCTTGGTGCCGGGGATCGGCCCGATGTCGACGCCAAATCGACCTGGCCGGGCTTGACGCCTTTGCTCACTGCGATATCGCGCACACCTTGGCGGCGGCCTCGCCGCGCGATATTCTTGAAGCCAGCAGCTCAGGCCGGAATACCGCCGCGCCCGGACCGATGCCCGGTCATCCAGGGCAGGACGTTCGAGACATCCTCCAGGATGCGCGCCGATCTTGCCCAGCCGGCGAAGGCTTCCCGCGCAACCGACGGCGGCAACAGCCCGTCAAAGGCGCGATGGCAGGCGCGCCGGGCGGTATCGAAGATCGGGCCGCGGCGGTTGCTCGGCCATTCGTCGAGAAAGTCGAGGGCCTCCTCGAGGCAGGTGATTTCCTGGACGATCATCTGACCGTCCTTGACGAAAACGGGGTGGTTGAAACGCCTGTCGTTCATTACTTCCTCCAATCGCTTGAACGATGCTTTGAACTGGCCGGCAACGTTGGCGGCGGCCATCGAAAAATATGCGAGGGGCGGCTTTCCGTGTCAAGAACAGACACGAGCAGCCAGACTACTCGATCAGGATATGCCTACTCGATCAGTATATGCGCCTCGCGGGCGGCCTCGACGAAAGCCTCCCTGGCAATGTCAGGGGACACCTCGCCACTCGCCGCCCGGCGGCAAGCGCGCAGCGCGGACTGATGTTTCGGGCTGCCGGCGTCACGCCAATGTGTCGTGAGCAATTCAATGGCCTGCTGTGTATTGGACAGATGGCGGATGGAACCGGTGACGCCGACCGAAACCGCCACGGGCTTGGAAAACCATGCAGTTTGCATTGGAACCTCGACTGGTTGCGGCGATTAACGCCTTCGGCAGCGCAAGGTTTCAGCAACACCAATCACGCTGGCGTGAGAGTTCCCACACATGCGTTCTCCTACGAACCACTGCATCGAGGGACGCTGGGTTGTTCGCCTTTATGCGATCGCTCACATGTTTGAGGCGAAGTCGCGGGTGGGCGGTGGTTTGGGTTTGTGGGCAGCACGCTGCCTTGTCGTTTGTTGGGCGAGGCGGGGCGCGGCCTTGACCGTGTTCACGGTGTCGGGCGATTGCGCCTTGCGGCGCTTGAGCCAGCTGGATGACAATTCGGCAAGGAGACTGCGCAGCTCTTTCACAACATCCTCCTTTTGCAAGGCGACGGGATAATTTCCGCCAGTCCAACTTGTTCCATCGGAAGACTTGTTCCGCCGGAAAGATAGGAAGGACCCTTGCCCGGGCGTATCGGCCGGCGTTTGCCGGACTATTGAATCGAAGCCGGGCGCGGCAGATCGAGCGTGGCGATCGCGCACTCGCAGTCCTCGTCGGCTAGGCCATTCACGAACAGACCGGCCAGGCCGTCGAATTCGATTGCCGCGCCGATCAGTTGTGCCGCCTGCAGGACCAGATGCTCGATGTCCTCGAGGGCGACATTCTCGGCCAGATTCCTGACCCTGACCTGTTCCGCCACCGCCGTTATGTTGACGATGCCTGCCATCTTGAAGGCCATCTGGACCGCTGAACTGACGTCATCGCGCAGTCGCGTCGAGTAATCATACCGCATCGAAACCTCCCAAAGGGATCGATTTTCTTGTCAGATTCCACCTTGCGCCGGGCGCTGCGTTAAAGCAAGTAACGATATAAATATTATCCAAATAAATCAAATAGTTAGCAGAGTTACACAAAGGCGCGTCCAGCGCCGAATCCGCTTCATGTGCGTGATGCTCCGTTCACCCATCGCAGGGTCTTGACGTATTATGAGAGCTATCCTAATCATGCGCCAAGTGGGCTAAATACTAACTCTACGTATTCTTGGTCCTGAGCGAGGAAGCGCCATGGCTGAACTGGAACGCCCCGAACGACTGCAGATCATGCTGACATCAGACGAACTGGCGGCGCTGGAAAACTGGCGCTACGACAAGCGCATGCCGAGCCGCTCGGCCGCAGTCAGGGAGCTGCTGCGGCGCGGCTTGGCCTCGGACGGGTTCCTGACGGCGGAGCAGGGAGTGAAGTCGCAGGATTATGGCATCCTGCCTACGGAAGGCAACGGGATTGCCGACAGCGGCAAGGAATAGGCACGGCCGCCGGTATGCTGTCGCGACCGGCGGGCAGGCGCCGGCTGGTAATGCTGGAAGCTGGTTGCTCCAGGCTCTACAGGATGTTGGTCGTCACTTCGACGACGATTGCGGCACCTTCCAGCGTGCCATTGGTCACATGCACGACACGCGATACCCGCAGATCCTGCGTCGTTCCGTCGATCGACAGGTAAACGCTTTCGCCAACCCGGGGAACTGCCTGGAAAACGGCATCGGCTGCTTCCGGACGGTTGTCGATGGATATGCGGCAGTTGACGGTCATGAGATGTCTCCTGTGTCGGCCCCGCTCGTCAACGCGGGGTCCGCGAAATGGTTTCAGGGCCATGAGAGGCAGCGGTGCAACTTAGTGCGGCGTCAATTCGTAGTGGAGTCGTTGCTCGATTGTTCATTGTACCGGAGCGACAGGCTCGCTGGGGAAGGTGTTGGGCTGCCCCGGCGAGCCAGCCCGTCTTTGCGCCGTCGGACGTTGCAAAACCACCGTCAGTCGTCCGACATTGGCGCCTTGGATCACTTCCGCTCGCGTGGCACGAGATAACTCGTCGTAACACCGGCCCCAATGCCGCGCGTGACGACGACCGTGGTGTAGTCTGGCGGTAGTGAGGCAGTGACGGTCGCATCGACCGACCGGCACCTTCCGACGATTTCCCCATTTGGCGAACTTGCCAACCTGTTCGTCAGCGAAGCCTGGCATTGATCAAGCGAGGCGTACAGTGTCGGCGCCATATCGACGGGTTTGCATATTGACGCCTCTCCTGGGCTGCAGGAGAGCAAGAGCATCACTGCCTGGGTTGCCGGATCCATTCTTCGAGTTCCCATGTTGAACGAGCCTCAACGTGGAAGTGCGATCTTGGTTTCGCTGTCGCTAAAATATGGATGCGCATTGCCTGGTGGCCTAAGGACATTGCCAACGTCAGGATGAGCGAGACTCACGATGGCTTGTCGGAATATCCGCGCTGTAGCAGGTGCGCTGTTTCTTGCAGGAGCGCGACAACGTCTTCCGGTTTCATCTTTCCAACTGCTCGCGGCACTGACAAGTTCATAAACCAGTTCAACGCCGCGTTGATGAAGCTGGCGCATTTGCTCGTCCTTTCGTTTTCCGACGGTGATCCAAATCACCGTTCGATCCTCAATAACAAATGAGGCGGCATCCCAATTCCTTCGCAGGGAACATTTTCTCAGGTTCCTGCTTTCTTGGCTGCTGGAACAGAGGAGGCTGTCGTGAAACGAAAGGTTGATCGCGAAAAGATTGAGAGAGCGGACCGCGAGAGCAAAGTGGTGTTGGACGCCGAACGTCAGGCCAGGGAGGCCAAGACAGCGCGCCTACGAGAACAGAGATTGGCGCTAAGATCAGAGAGATCGCCCAATGCGGGGCCGAGCCGTGCGAATTGACAGCGATCAATCCCCCCGAGGTCGGAAACGGGCAAGATCCCTGGTAAGCCCCAACCACCACGGGCCTGACGTTGCGGCCCGTCGCCACAAGGGCGACGGGCTTCAGATGCAGGGCTGTCAGTCGTAGACCTTGATGATCTTGTGGGTGCCGGGATCGACGACGACCGTGCGGTTGTCGATCACGGTGTAGCGATACTTGACGTTGGGGACCTCGTAGAGCTCGACTGTATCAGGCAGGGCTGTGCCGATATTGAGTTCCACGCCGGGGACTTTGATCGAAGCCACGGGCTGCTTCTTCACATATTCGCGGATAACTGTGTCCTGCTCGGGCTGGATGATGATGTCATCCGCTGTGGCTGCGCCGATTCCTGCAAGCAACAGAAACGCCGCAGCAGTGCTGGTAAGATGCGTTCTCATAGGTTCCTCCTTTTGTGAGATCGGCGCAGGACGCCATCGTCCTGCGCTCGGAAAACCGAACTTGGGTCATCCCCAAACGTTCCCATGGCTGGTCTTCGGTCGGGCAGCGCGTGGGACTTAGGTCCAGCCACGAAACGCAATGGTCCTAGCGGTGGTGTCCATCGGAACAGCGGCCGTTTGCGGTAGTTGTCCGTGTGGATTTTTTGCAGGAGGAACGGATGGATAAGAGTGTTGATCAAGCGCGCTGGTTGCTCGGACCGATGTTCACGGTCGCCATCATCTTCCTCGCGGTTGGAATGTCGCTTGGCTGAACACCAACGAGATGTGCCCCCAAGATTGCGAGGTCAGCGCAGCTATGTCCCTTCCTGCGCCGATAGGGTTCGCCCGCTGCTCCCGTGTGGCGAGCGAACCCTCAATCCTAGATTTGGTGAGTGTGAGCTGATCTGATGTTTCGTGACAAAGAGACCCGGTTCCTCGAGGCTGGCTTGCTCGCGGCAGTGCCTATTTGCGTAGCCATCACCGCACTGATCGCCTTGTTGACTTTGGCCAGGATATGAACCGCATCCTTTTCGTGGCGGCCGACTTTCTGTCCCGGCCGCCGGGTTTCTACGCCTTGATGATAGCCATGGTATTGTGCACTGCGCTGGTGCCTTACGGCCTGACAAATGCAGTCACCTATGCCTTATCGGTCGCGGCTATCGTGATCACCGGAGTGGTCCTGATACAGGGCTACCGCGACACCGCCGCCATCCACGCCAAACTCGATGAGATCATCGTTTCACTGGACGCAACCAGAAACGACGTTGTCGGGTTGGAGCATGCCCAACCGGAGGAGATCCGGGAAAAGCTTACAATGCTCGAAGAGGAAGCGGCACAGGCAGTCGGACGACCTCCCTCACTCTGATTCTTCGCACCTCACCCGGTTTCAGATGTCGACCCCCGCACAGGCGCCGAAAAGAGGTTCGAAACGAAACAAGTGAGCAGAACCAGTCTAACGGAACATTAGCTGTCACCAAAAGTTGGTGCATGCGGCAGGAGGTGCCCTCCATCGCCTGCTGAAGATCGGGCCTCCGATCGGCCCGCGCTCTCCGCCAGGGCGCGGGCTTTCGCCGACCTTGGGACGAGATGAGAGGAAAGTCGTGGCCGCTCTGGTGGCCGGCCGTCCATTTGCATCGAGATGGCTGCCTCGTTCCCCATTTCGGTCTCCCCTAACGTAACCGGTGCCGAAACGTGGACGCGTTTCGTTAACTCGGCCATCCTGACATGATGCTGCGCTTCGAATTGGAGCCAAGGTTCACGCAGTGAAAGGGAATTTATCGCCTCTTTCCGGCGGCTGGTGTCACTGAGGTGAGAAGGGGACGCGTTTCGGTGACCGCAATTCCCCGGCCATTTTCGCCGCCTCGAAAATTGTCATCAAAACCAGGATTGGCTCACCCTCGGTCGGGTTGATGGTCAGGACCACACGGCCAAGCTCGTCGCTCATGCCGCAAGACCAGTCCTTAACCGCCATCACCTTCCTCGCGGCCATATACTTCTCCGGATGGGAAGCACCTCGCGGGCTACACCGCCTGGAGCTGTTCGATAGAACCTTCGCCTGACATTGCTATCAGCCGTACAGCCGCCAATGCGGCCAAAATTACGAAAACCGCCGTGATGTTCAGGAACATCGTCGATGCAAAGATGCCCCCACTGTGGTCAAAGCAACTCAGTTGCATGGCGCTTCACCTTCAAGCCACTAACAGCTTGATGATGATCCTGCTTCAGAAGAAATACAAGCATGTGCTAATAAGATCGGATGGGAGCGTTCTCTCAGGAGAAATCAGGTGAGCTTTCTTCGTCCCAGGCAAAAGCCGAAAAAGGCTTACCCGAACAGCGACCGGTTCGGAGAGGACGGCCGGCGGCTCTATAGTGCTTACGCCAGCGCAGATCGAAAGCAGCCGGGCAAGAGCCGCAAGCGGAGACACCTGGCGCTGATCCTGGGTGGGTCGACAGTCGCCGCTGCAGTGGGCGTGTTGATGTATTTGATATCGGCGGGCTAGGCCATGCGCGCCGCTTCGAAATGATCGATCTTCTCTCTGTGGTCGAGGCCCTGCAAGTGCTTGATTTTGGTTCCCGCTCATGGGCTCGAACCACGATTCACGCCTTCAAAGGGCGCTGTCCTACCATTAGACGAAGCGGGAAAATGCAACTGCGCCTACACCCGTAGCCGGTTCGCGCGCCGGGATCAACGCGATCCTCTTGCGATCGGCAACTGGCGATCGGCAATTGGCGGCAAGCCGTCGCCGTCACGGGATGCGGCCAACCGGCTCGTCGCAGCGGTAGAGTGGGCAGCGGCCGTCACGGGTCGGGACATAGGCCGACATCGGCACGTCGGGCCAGTCGCATTCGTTGCCGAATTGCCTGACGTAGCGGTCATAGGTGTTGGGGCCGGTGGTCAGCACCACGGCGCGGCGGCTCTGAATCAGCTGCTGAAGCTGCTCGCAGCTCATCGTGCGCGTGTCGGGCCGGGCCTCGGCGAGGCTGGTCGCGGCAAGCAGGATCGCTGCTGTCATTGTAACAATACGGCGGATGGGCATGGCGGTTACCTCGGGCGTTTCACTTACCTCGTGGCGAGCGTATCACGGGAGCGAGCGTGTCACGCGAAACTCGCATCCCGGCCAGCGGTTCCGCAACAGCGCGATCTCTTGCGGTCGCAACTGGCGATCGGCAATTGGCGGCAGGCCGTCGCCGTCAACCGGGGAGATCGCCGATCGGCTGGTCGCATCTATAAACCGGGCAGTGGCCGTCACGGGTCGGGACATAGGCCGACATCGGCACTTCGGGCAAGTCGCATTCGTTGCCGAACTGCCTGACATAGCGGTCATAGGTGTTGGGGCCGGTGGTCAGCACCACGGCGCGATGGCTTTGGATCAGCTGCTGGAGCTGACCGCAACTCATCGTGCGGGTATCGGGCCGGGCCTCGGTGAGGCCGGTCGCGGCAAGCAGGATCGCTGACGTGATCAAGGCAATTCGGCGTATGGGCATGGCGGTTTTCCTCGAGCTGATGTGTCACGCGAAACTCGCATCCGGCCGGTGGTTCCGCAACATCCGGCTGGCCGTTTCTTGCGGCGGCGCAACCACTGGCCGTTTCTTGCGGCGCAACCAAATGGCGCGTCGCGCATTGCTGGGGATGGACAGCAGGAAACCCTACCAAACGCCGCAATGGTGGCCCGGACGCGGATACGAGGATCGCGAAGCCATGTGCTGTTCCTTCTGCGGCGGCCGCGACCACCGCTACGAGGATTGCCCGCAACAGGACCCCGCCGCCAATCCTCCGTCGGATGCGCTCGACCGTGTCTCCTCCAAACCGAACTGATTCTGAATTTGGCTCCCAGTTCGCGGCCGCGCAATGTCGCGTGCCGATTGCAACCAAAATGCTCCGCCACGCATTGCTGTGCGTTGGCGCAATCCCTCGTGTGAGCCGAAGGGGCGGTTGCGAGACCGCGAGACGCAAGGCGGTCGACGTGATATGGGAAGGTGGGGGCAATGACAGAATTCGCAAGCAGCGGCTTGATCCATATCACCGCCGATTCTCGGCTGGCGGCAATCGTCGATTCGTCCTTCGACGCCATCATCAGCAAGGATCTGAACAGCGTCATCACCAGTTGGAACGGGGCGGCGCAGCGCATGTTCGGCTATGCTGCCGAGGAGGCTGTCGGCCGATCCGTGTTGATGCTCATTCCCGATCATCTCAGGGACGAAGAGGCCGATATCATCGGCCGGGTTCGCAATGGCCAAGTCGTGGCCAGCTATGAGACGATCCGGCGACGCAAGGATGGCGGGATCATTGCCGTTTCGCTGACCGTCTCGCCGATCAGGAATGCAGCGGGCGAGATCATCGGTGCCTCCAAGATCGCCCGCGACATCACCGCGACCAAGGAGAGCGAGCGCCGCATCCGGCTGTTGCTGCGCGAGGTGAATCATCGCGTCAAGAACCAGTTCGCGGTGATCCTCTCGATGGTCAGGGAGACAAGCAAACGCTCGACCGATCCGCGCGAGTTCGAGGAGTTGATCCGCTCCCGCATCATGGCGCTGTCGCGGTCGCACGATCTGCTGGTGAACTCGGAATGGGCGGGCGCCAGCCTCTTCGACCTTATCCAGGAGCAGCTCAAGCCGTTCGGGCACGAGGAACAGGTATCGCTCTCCGGACCGCTTTTGACCTTGCAGCCGAACGCCGTGCAAAATCTCGGCATGGCATTTCATGAACTTGGCACCAACTCTGCCAAATATGGCGCTCTGGCGGGTGATGCCGGGCGGCTCGAGATCACCTGGCAGATCGCCGCCGGTGTTTCGGGAAAGCGGGAAATCCATCTCGTCTGGGACGAGACGATGCCCGTGCATGAAGGGGAGCGGCCAGGGGGACGGCAAGACGAAAACAAGCGCAAGGGTTTTGGCACCGTCGTCCTGCAGCGGGTCGCGCCGCAATCGCTGAACGGCTCGGCGGTGCTGGAGCGCGGCCCCGGCCATCTAAGCTGGTCGCTGACGGCGCCGCTGGACTCGATCGTCGTTGCGCAGCTCGGCGCCGAAATCCCTGCCGCCGAGCCCAACCAGTCCTTCAGCCCTTGAGGGTCCGGCCCGGTCAATCGAGACAACCATCGGCGGACTGATCCTGCCGGCTTCGCATCGGCCGGGTGGACGCGGCCAACCTTTTTCATCGACAGGCGTTGTCCCGGTGAAGGGAAAGGTCGCCGCTGGCGGCCGTGACAGGAAGAAGGAGGCCGAGATGAGAATTCTCGCCATCGTCCCATTCAGCCTGATGCTGGCGCTGGCAATGCCGGCCGTGGCCCAGCAGCAGAACGACAGCCAGGCGCCGCAGGCCGACAAATGCCGGGTCCAGACGGCGCAGGGTGCAAAACAGCAGCCCGAACAGCAGCCAAGCATCGACAATCTGACGGAGACGCTCAGCGATTGCGGCGGTGTGCTGAAACCGCCCGCCACCGGCGACCAGGGAATGGCAGCGCCGGCGCCCGACGAAGGCAAGACGCCGGTGATCAAGCCGGGCGAAGTGCCGGTCCAGCCGCCGAAGCAATAAACGCGGGTTCGCCGGTATCATCGCCCAAGCTAATGGAACCTCGGTTTCTCAGGAGCGTTTCTCTCACGATTGGAATTTGGAGATATTATCGTGAGAGATATTGCGACCACGGCCACATTGCTTGCCTCGATTGCCGTTGTGATTGCGTTGGTTCTGCTGGCGCCAAAGAGTTTTGGCTTCGAAAGCTCCAACCCGATCGTACAGGGCGAGCTTCCCGCCGAGTAATCAGACCAATTTCTCAATAAAAAGCAGGCGAAGCACAATGCCTCGCCTGCTTTCAATGGGCTACGCCTCTAGCGCACCAGCACGCCGGCATGGTTGCAGAGCGCCGCGAACGCTTCCTGCGCCTCGGCGGCACCAGCCTTGCTTTCCAGCGCTGCTTCGACTTTTTTGCGCGCCGCCTGATAGAACGGGCCGCGCTTGGCCTGTGGCCAGTCGATGAGGATCTCGCTGGCATCCCTGAGTGTGGTGACGTCGCGGATCGTGTCCGAGCCATGCGGTCTGATCCGCATCGGCGTGGACAGCATCAAGTCGGCCATGTCGTGCTTCCCATTACTGGAGGAATTTTGCTTCGCGCGCGGCGTCGATCATCGCCCGCATCGCCTTTTCCGGCGGCGTCCAGCCGTCCAGTGCATCGCGGCAGCTGCGCAGGGCCGCCCGATATTGCCGGCCCTGGCCGGCCGGCCAGTCGCCGAGGCATTCCAGGCCTTCCCAGGCACTGCGCACCATACGCTCCCGCTCGGGGGCAAACTTCAACCTGATGGGGTGGGGAAACATCTTGTCGTTCAACGGTCGTCTCCGTGACTGATGCATGCCGTGAAAATGCTCAGCGGCATGCATGAGAGGCGTCCAGTAACGTCGGCGATAGGGCAGGGTTCCTTGCTGGGAGGATCAAATCTCACTCGGCCGCATCGACGCCCGACAGCGACCTCGGCGTCGGCACTTCGGCGTCGTGCGCCGCCGGCCGGTCGTGCTCGAACTGTTCGGTGCCGGGCAAGGCGTGCAGCCAGGCCTCGCGCCTCGAGGTCCACAGTTCATATTCGGGTACGAGATCGGTCGGCACGATGTCGAGGCTGCCGATCATCACCTCGGCCTCGTTGTCGTCGACCCAGGCGACGCGGCCGCCGCAGGTCGGACAAAAGCTGCGCGTGCCATAGGAGCTGACGAGGCCTGTCGTCTCGAAGGCCTCGCGCGGCCAGATGGCAAAGGCCGAATAGACCGAGCCGCCGGCCTTGCGGCAATCCTTGCAATGGCAAAGACCAATACGCAGCGGCGCACCGTGTACCTTGAACTGCACGCCGCCGCACAGGCAACTGCCGGTCCTGCGTATGGTGTCGGACATGGCAACCTCCGTCAGGGGTGGCGCTGCGGGCCTGGTGGGACAGGGGCTCGTGCGAAACAGAGTTCCCCGTCCCGATCCCGGGAACAGGCTCTAGCCGCGCGCCGCCATATGGGCGTCGAGCTTCTTGCGCGATGGCCCGTAGCGCTTGATGGTGGTCTGCGCCTCGCTTGGCGGAATGCCGTATTTGCGGGCAAAGGCAGCGACCTCGTAAGGCTCTTCGCTCGAGACCAGCTTGCGGTCCTGTTTCGTCTTCGACTTGTCGTCAGCCATCTCAGGCCTCACTTTCTGTTGTCGGGGAAACGCGCAGCCGTCGGCGCCCGATCCCGCGATCAACAGGACATAACACAGATCGGCGCCGCGGGTTCCACCGTGGCGACAATAACACGATGGTGTCGTAAAGCCTGTATCAGGCCGATGGCCGCATCGGGTCGGCGTCGGAAAGGTGATCGCCGTCACATTCGGAGCAGGCAGTGCTGACCCCGGGGCAGCCGCGCCGGTGCGTACCGGCGGGGCAGCAATGGCCGTTGGAACTCGTCCAGCGCGGGCATTGGAAGACCTTGCCGGCGCCACCGCAGCCGCGGCATTCCAGCGCCGTCGACCGGACGGCAAGGGATTTTGCCCCAAACCTGACGTTCGTGCCCAATTTCAAACCCGCCCCAAAATAACTGCACCGGTACACGTCTGTGCATTAGCCCTAGCTACAATAGCACGTTCGTGGTTACCAACAAGTTTCATGATTGTGGGACAGGCGGGAAGGCCGTCCGGGCCGGGCGCGCCGTCAGACCGGCTTCAGGCGCATCGCGACGAGATACATGAGCACTGATGCGGCCTGCCCGCGGTCCCAGCCGGCGGCCTCGACCTTGTCGAGCAACGCGTCGAGATGGGGAGCGAGCATCTCGCTGCACTCCTGCTCATAGGCGGTGCTCATCGCCTGATGCTCCGGCGCACCGATGGTCAACGCCTTGGCCATGTCCGTTTCCCCCTTTTGAGTGGGCAACAATATACCGTCAGCCGGCAAATCGAAAATCGGTCCTGCCAGCGCGGTGCATGGTTTCAAGAGGCATCCCGGATCCCTGGCGGAGCGCCTGCATCGCGCTTGTCGAAAAAATTAGCCTGATGTGTCGGACGTGGCGATCATCGCGCGTCCTAGGGGCGACCAACCTGCAACACTGGAGAACGAGCATGTCGTCGCAAATCACTCAATCGCCGTGGCGGACCGCGGCCCTTGTCGTCGCCCGGCTGATCTTCGCTGGCGTCTTCCTGATGGCCGTGACCTTCAAGTTCATGGGCATGGAGGCGACCGCCGGCTACATCGCCGCCGCAGGCTTTCCATTCCCGCTGTTCCTGGCCTGGTGCGCGGCGATCCTGGAGGTCGCCCTGGTGCTGTGCTTCCTGACCGGCGCCTTCTTCACGCAGGCGGCCCTGATTGCCGCCGCCTATGTGCTGTTCCTCGGCTTCGCCTTCCACGGACCCAGCCACTGGGCCGGCAGCCAAGCCGAGTTCGGCTTCTTCGTCGACCATTTCTCCTTCCTGGCCGGGCTGCTGTTCGCGGCGGTGCACGGTCCAGGCAAGGTGCTTTCGCTCGACCTGGGATGGTCGGGCAGGGCGTAGTCGTAGTGTGGCGCGGTCGCGAAAGATTGGAGGGTGGCCTGGCTATTCCTGCGTCAGGCGCTCGCCATATTCGCGCCAAAGCGCCTTCACCTCCAGGCTGCCGAGGCGAGGGGCCGAAGGATCGCTCGAGTGGATGGCGACGGCGCTGATATCGTATTGGGGATAGGCGTGGGCGACGAAGCGAATCGCTTCGCCGAGCGAACGCACTCGGATGACCGGATCGGCCTGGCCGTGGCCGGTGCTGCGCACTCCGGAGACCGTGGCCGGCGCATGCCGCATCCTGAACACCGATGCCATGGCTGGTCTGTCCATCGTCCTCTCCCACAAGGGCGTGTGACGGGAATCATTCCATGCGTGTTGACTAATGATTTCACAGCCGTCGGCCAAAGACCAGCCTGCCGGAAAAAGCGGGATTTCTGCGAGCTTGCCGGCGCCGCTCCATTGGCCGCTGCCTTGGCGCCCTCATAGCTGGTCGTTGTAGGGTTCCTTGATCTTGCCGACCATGCGGGCCAGCTTCGAGAAGGAGGGCATGTCCGCCTCGGGCTGGCACTGATTGGCGAGCTCCAGCAGCCGGATCGGGAAGTTGACGGCGTCACGGCTGGACGCGGACATGCCTTCGGATCGCTCCTGGTTGGTTTCGCCGGCTTCGGTCTTGCGCAGGGCCACGTCGATTTCCTCGGATGTCAGCACCCCCTTTTGAACCAGGAGGCGGTTGATCGACGCGACGGCCATCAGCAGGCCTTCGAGTTGCAGGTTGGCGACATTCATGGCGATTGCTCCCGTGGCTACAATCGAAACGCGCGACCAGCCTTTTCGCTCCGAAGGGCGCAGCGAGGCGATGTCTTGGCAAGTCTTCTGGATCTTGCCCAAAGACGCGTCCTAGGAATTTTTTCTTAGAAAATCGTTGACGGGGTGAGGGCAGCCGTGCTACATATTTGTCCATGGTGCTGATTTGCGCCACGACCCGCCGCCAAGGCGGGTTTTGTGTTTCTGGGCTAGACATGTCGGCAGGACAGAGGGGGGGCGCCGAGGAACGCCATCCTTCGCCCGATGACTCATTGCGCAATCCGCGAGAAATCCCATGTCCACACGCTACGCCACGATCATCACCGACGATCATGGCCAAGAAATCGTCAGCGCCATCGGCGAGTTCGAGGGTGGGGCGCCGCAGCCACGCCTCGGCCGTGTCGAGCCGGTCGCGCCCGGCGTGCTGATCGGCATGGTACGGGATGCGGCCGGCGGCTTTTGTTTTCCGCGGGCCGGGATCGCCGGGCAGCTTGTCGGTCTGGTCATGGCGCGCCTCAAGGCGCAGGCGGCGAAGCCCGCCCAGGCAGAGAAGCCTGCCGGTGCGGCAAGGCCGAAGCGCGCCCCGAGAGCCAAGAAGCGGACCAGGAAGAACGGCCGCTCGAAGAAGCCGGCTGGCCGGGCCAGATCGGTGCCAAAGGCCGGCATTTCCGCTGCCGATGCCAACGCCGATGATCGTCACGTCCATGACTGACAAGACCGCCGCCCGGCCAACGCGCGCCAAGCCGGTAAGGCGCAAACCCGCCGCCAGCTCGTCCGCGCGGAAGCCGCGCGCCAAGCGCGCGAAAAAGACGCTGGGTGACGATTTCCTGGCTGCCGTGCGGGCTGATTTTCGCGCGTATGGCGCCGGCGTCATCGCCGAGGTGCGGGCCGACAAGCCGGACCAGTATCTGAAGATCGTGCTTTCGGTGCTGCCCAGGGATTTCAATGCCACGATCAACCAAATGGACGGCCTGAGCGATGACGAGATCCGCAGTCGCATCCGTGCCCTCGAAGCCGTCGTCAAGCCGTTCCTCGAAGAACTCGGTGATGGCGGCCAGGACGGAATATCTGGCGCTGCTGGCGGAACTGGACCGCAGGCGCCGCAGTAATCTTCTTGCCGCCTACACGCCGTATCAGCGCCAGGCCGAATTTCACGCGGCAGGTGCGCAAAACCGCGAAAGGCTGTTCATGGCCGGCAACCAGCTCGGCAAGACCCGCGCCGGCGCCGCGGAATGGGCCATGCATCTCACCGGCCGCTATCCCTCATGGTGGCAAGGCAAGGTTTTTGACTCAAGCGTCAGGCTGTGGGCCGCCGGCGTGACGGGCGAGGGCACGCGCGACAATCCGCAGCGTGTGCTGGTCGGCCCGCCGCAGCAGCAGGCGGCCTGGGGCACCGGCATGATCCCGGCCGACGCCATCCTGCAGACCGCGATGGGCCGCGGCGCACCGGGCGCGCTCGACAGCGTCGTGGTGCGCTGGGGTGGTGGCGGCGATGTGCAGGCCGATGAATCGGTGCTGTCGTTCAAGAGCTTCGAGAAGGGCCGCGAGAAATGGCAGGGCGAAACCCTGCACGGCGTCTGGTTCGACGAGGAACCGCCGCTGGATATCTATTCCGAAGGCCTGACCCGCACCAACGCGACGGGTGGGATTACCATCGTCACCTTCACGCCGCTGCTTGGGATGTCGGATGTGGTGCTGCTTTTTTTGTCGGCGGCGCAGGTGGAGGGGATGGTGAAGGGGGTGAGAAGCGGTCCGCGATAGCGGGCGAAAAGCCAATTGCTTGGCTTTTCGAGCTTCGAACGCCCTGAGCCTGCGAAGGGCGGGGCACATTTCAGAACCTGGGTTCCTCGCCCCCGCCAGAGCGGGGGAGAGGTGGCCGCGAAGCGGTCGGAGAGGGGGCTTCGTAGGGCGTTGGCTTAACGGGACGAGGTTCGCTTCATCTGGGTATGTCCGCGCCGTCCCCCTCTCCGTCTCGGCTTCGCCGAGCCACCTCTCCCCCGTTTCACGGGGGCGAGGAACCCAGGCTTTCCAATGGCTTCGCGGTGGTTCCTGGTGCAAAGATTCTCTTCGAACGATGTCGGAGAACCAAAAGAATGTCCCGTCACGTCACCTTCATGACCATCGACGATGCCGAGCATTATTCGCCCCAGGAGCGCGCGGCGATCGTTGCTGCCTATCCCGCGCATGAGCGCGAGGCTCGGGCGCGCGGCATTCCGGTGCTGGGTTCGGGCCGCATCTTTCCGGTGGCCGAGGCGCTGATCGCCTGCGAGCCGTTCCGGCTGCCGCGCTACTGGCCGCGCATCGGCGCGCTCGATTTCGGCTGGGACCATCCGTCGGCCGCGGTCGAGCTCGCCTGGGATACGGAGGCCGATGTCGTCTATGTCTCGAAAGCCTGCCGCGCGTCGCAACAGACGCCCGCCATGCAGACGCTGACCTTGAAACCATGGGGCGACTGGCTGCCCTTTGCCTGGCCGCGCGACGGCCGCCGCGAAACGCTGGAAGGCGCGGGCGTGGCGCTCGCCCGGCAATATGCCGCGCACGGCCTGAACATGCTGACCCGCCACGCGCAATTCCCCGACGGGTCGGTCTCGGTCGAGGCCGGGCTGATGGAAATGCTCGACCGCATGCAGTCCGGCCGCTTCAAGGTGTTTTCGACGCTGGCCGACTGGTTCGAGGAGTTTCGGCTTTTTCACCGCAAGGATGGCCAGGTGGTCAAACTGCGAGACGATCTGATGGCGGCGACGCGCTATGGCGTGATGATGCTGCGGGAAGCGGTGGTCGATCCGGCGGAGTTCAGGGCGGCGAGAAGGCCGGCGGGCCAGAGCGATCCGCTGGGGGCGTTTCGGTAGGCGGCAATACTTTTCTTCTTCATCCTCGGGCAGGTTTTGACCGAGACCGACGCATGCTTGACTGTGGAGATTTGAATCCTGCCCCCGGCGAGAGGGAGCGCTGGCGCAGTACGCGTGGAAAGCAGCGCAGGCGTTGTCCGGCCTCGAAAAGTCTGGCAGCGCTTCGGCTATTGTCGGTCGTTAAGTCCACTGGCCGCAATGAGGCGCACCAACTCCGCCTGTCTCCGCGTCTCCGTCTTTTCGAATACGTGCTGCAGGTGGGTGCGCGCCGTGCTCAGGCTGACTTCAAGCTCATCTACGACTGCCTGCAGCCCTTCGCCGCGTGCGATCACCATGGCCACGGCGGTCTCGGCCGGGGTCAGCCGATAGAGATTGTGCAACTGGTCCCGCGCGGTCTGTGGCGCGCTATCCGGGTCGGCCACAAACACGATCGCGGCGGGGCGGCCGGCAGCGAACCACGTCGACTCGCTAATCAGTGGCGCCACCAGCACGCTCAGCGGCCGTCGCGGCACTGGCCGCGCGAGTGACATCGCGCCGCCTGCTGCGTCCGACCGCTCAGCGGCCGAAACGATCAACCGCTCAAATTGCGCGGCGTCCGCCTGCCTACTTGCGCGCAGCGCCGATTTCTCGGTCCTGATGCCGTCGGCCTCGGCGAGCAGCGCCTCGGCCGCCCGGTTTGCAAACAGGATATCGCCGTTCGCCGCCACGATCAGCACGCCTTGGGCGACGCGGTCGAGCGCCTCGGCATTGGCACTCCTGGCGATCTCGGCGCGCGAGAGCCGCAGCCCCACACTGGAATTACGGTGACAGTGCACTTTATCGGTCGCACCGCCGCAATTCAAATTGACGCCGTGGGTTACTCCACGATCTTCCAATAAGAATCCTTGCGGATCACCTTGCCGTTGCGAAACGTGTAGAAGTCGCAACCTCGGACTTCCTTTTTGACGCCCTCGCGGGTGGTGCCGGTGAGGGTCCATTTCGACATGCCGGTATTGGCTGCCTCGTCCACAAAGTGCTCACCATTGCCGTAGTGGACATCGGGCAGACCTTCGAAGCGTGTCGCCAGCGCGTCCCGTACGCTGCGTTTGCCCTCGCAGCGGGTTCCCCAAGGCTCGGCTCCCCTGGGCATCTCCAGGACGCAGTCGTCGGCAAAGAACGCCATGATGCGATCGAGATCGTGCGCGTTGAAGGCGTCGCATAGCTCCGTCAGTGTCGCTCGAATGTCCATTCGCCCGTCTCCTGGATAGTCGTCGATGTCCGAAGTAGCTCACTGGCGACGGGGGCAGTCAAGTGCGCTGCCTTCGAGACTCCGCCTGAAAGCGGGAACTGCATCCATTGCCCAGGCCTGCCCATGACCGTCCGCATCATCCCCGCCACGCTGCGCGACCTGTCGTACATCGCGGCCAACCTTCGCCCCGAGGACCGCGCCGAGATCGCCTGCCAGCTCGACCAATGGTCGCCGGCGCTGCTGGCACTGACGGCGCTGCAGGGGTTTGCCTACGTCGCCGAGTTGGACGGCAATCCGGAGGCCGGATTTGGCGCCGCCGAGCAGCGCGGCGGGCTGTGGATCGCCTGGAGCTGGGGCACGCGCCGCATGCGGCGCTGCGTGCCTGGCATCACCGGGTTCTTTCACACCGTGCTTGGGCCCCAGGTCGCGGCGCGCGGCGCCTGGCGGGTCGAGGCCCGCGCCTTGGCCACCAATGAACTGGCGCTGCGCTGGCTTGTCCGGCTGGGTGCCACGCAACGCTGCCTGTTGCCGGGTTACGGCCGCAACGGCGAAGATTTTTTCCTCTACGACTGGACAAGAGAAGGCTGGAACCATGTGTCTGTTTCAAAAACCACCGGAACTGAAGCCTCTGCCGCCAACGCCGACGGCGCAGGACAAGGACGTGCAGGCGCGCGAGGCGGCATTGCGGGCTGAGCTCGAACAGCGCCAGGGAACGCTGAGCACCATCAAGACCGACCTCGCGCCAGGCAGCCTCACCGGCCAGCGCCGCGTGCTGCTGGGGCTTTGACCATGACCGCGATGAAGCGCAGTTTTCGCAAACGCGTGTGGGATTGGTGGGTGTGGAGAAGGCATGCGCGGGTGATGAGAAGGCGGGGATAATCTCCCCCTGGAGGGGGGAGATCGGCAGCTCCGGCGTCCTGCCCGCACTCCGTAACAGCCGAGGGCAATTCGTCATCCTGCGCTGGGTTGACAATCTGGCCTCAGGCGCCATGCTGCACTGCAACATGACTATCTCGGACTCCGGCATGACAGATATCAGGTCCTCGCGCATCGAATGCCTGGACGGGCTTCGGGCGCTCGCCGCGATCTGGGTGCTTGTCGGCCACTGCCTGCTGTTGACCGGCTGGAGCGTTCCCATCCTGGGCGAGCCGGATCTTGGCGTCGACCTGTTCATCATGCTGTCCGGCTTCCTGATGGTGTTCCACTATCACCTGCGCCAAGACAAGGAGCCCTGGCAAAGGCCGGCGACCTGGCTGAAATTCTGGACCCGACGCTATTTCCGGATAGCGCCGCTGTTCTACGTCATGCTTTTCGTGGCTCTGGCGCTTGGCCCTTATCTTTACGATTGCAGGACCGTCATCGACGATTTCCTCCTGAGATCGCACCAGGCGCCTGAACGCTACCTGGACAGCGGCGTGAAAAACATCGTTGCCCACCTTCTGTTCCTGTTCGGCCTGGTGCCGAATCTTGCCTACCGCACGCCGCTCCCCGACTGGAGCCTGGGGCTGGAGATGCAGTTTTACGCGGTCTTTCCAGCCGTCATGCTGCTTGTGCGCTGGCTCGGCTGGGCAAGGAGCGCCGTCCTGGTCGCGGCCGCCGGTAGCGCCATCGTGTTTGCGATGGGGCGATTGTCGGTGCATTTTCCGATGCCGTCGTTCCTGCCGCTAAAGATACAGATATTCCTGTGCGGCATGCTGCTGGCGGGCGTCGTGCATCAAAGCCGGCCCCGGCCGATCCTCTATCTGGCATTGGCACTGCTGCTGGCGGCGCTGCCTATTGGCGGCGGCTACGGACTGGGCAAGCTGCTGGTGCGTGAAGCGCTGGTGGCGGGCTTCTTCGCCTTGGTTCTTTACCGCATGCTGCCGGGAGCGGCGGGAACGCTGGCGAGGGCGATAGCCATGACGCTCAGCAACCGGTTCTTTCATCTCATGGGAGAACTTTCCTTCAGCATCTACCTGATCCACCTCCTGGTGTTGCAGCCTGTCGCGGCGTTCGTCATCGACCAATACGGCCACGGGCTGGCGGCGCCACTGCGTTTCGCCATCGTCGTTGCCGTCGTCCTGCCGACGGTGACCTTGCTGTCCTGGATCACCTATAATCTGATCGAGGGGCCGGGCCAGAAGGCGGGGCGCTTCGTCGTCGGGCGCTTTGGCCGCAAGACCGGGCCGGTGCTCAGGACGACGCCGGCCGAGTAGCGGCGCCGTCAATCTCCCTCCTTGAGGGGAGGGATGCCGCCGAAGGCGACAGAGGGGGTCGGTACGACAGGACGCGACCTTCTGGCTCGAAAAGAGAATGCTAGCGCTCCACGCGAGACGACCCCCTCTGGCCTGCCGGCCGATCGTCGTTCGGAAAGCCAGGCAATTGGCTTTCCGTCCGCTGCGCGGACCACTCCTCAACCCCCTCGATGGGGGAGATTAGCGGCTTCGCCCGTCTCCTCCTTCCCGCACCAATTCCTTTCCTCACCTCAGCGAGGCCATCCCATGACCGATTCCCGCGCCGGCGATATCCTGTGCCGCCAGTCCGAGCTCGAGAGCGAGCGCAGCCAGTATGAGGCTGTGTGGGAGCAGGTGGCGGAGTTCTGCGACCCCGACGCGCCCGATATCTGGAGCGGCCGCCGAACCGGTACCCCGGCCTCGCAGGCCGAGCGGCAGGAGCGGCGCGGCGCCCGCGTCTACGCCAACACCATCAACTCGGCCGCCAACCGGCTGGCCGCAGGGCTCGAAAGCCTGATCATTCCGCAGTCGGAAAAATGGCATGGGCTGTCGACGGCGGCCATGAACGACGAGGAAACCGACGAGGAAAAGGAATGGGCGGAGGCCTTGCGCGATTTCCTGTTTGCGCTGCGCTACTCCGCCAATTCGAATTTCGTGCCGGCAACGCAGGCCTGCCTGCGCAATGTCGTGCGCTACGGTCCGGCCTATCTCTATGCCGAGGAAGGGTTCGGCGCCACGCTGATCCGCTATGCCTCGATCCCCGTGGTCGAGGGCTATCTCTGCCGCAACCGCTGGGGCCAGGTCGACATTTTCCACCGTCGTTACGAGCGCACGGCACGGCAAGCGGCGCAGCTGCTCGGCTATGACAGACTGCCGGCGCGGATAAAAGTGCTGGTCGACGATCCGGCCAAGTGCGAGACGAAGATCTCGCTGATCCAGTGCATCCAGCCGCGCGACGAGCGCAAAATGTATCGGCTGGGCGGCCAGTACCAGTATCTCGACACAGAATTCGCCTCCTACCACGTCATCGAGGACGAGGAGGAGATTGTCCGCGAGAGCGGGTTCCGCACCTTCCCGGTGTCGATCTTCAACTGGCGCCGCTACGAGGGCGACCCTTACGGCATCTCGCCGACCATCGAGGCGCTGACCACCGTGCGCGAAGAGAACGCCGTACGCCGCTCGGGGCTTCGCGCGCTGCAGCAGATCACCGACCCAGCGACCGCCTCGAAGGCCCGGCTCGACTATGTGCCGGTGCTCAACCCGGGCGAGAATTATCCCGGCCTGATCGACGACAATGGCAGGCCGCTGATCGCGCCGATCTCGACCGGGCAGAACCCGACCTATGCCTTCAACTACGCGCAGAGCCGCGCCGACGAGATCCGCGACATGATGTTCGTCAACCTGTTCCAGACGCTGGTGCAGAACCCGCAGATGACGGCGACCGAGGCGCTGATCAGGCAAGAGGAAAAGGGCGCGCTGCTCGGGCCGTCCGGCTCGATCATCCAGGCCGGTTTCGCCAGCAATCTCGACCGCGAGCTCGGCATACTGGAGGACAAAGGCCTCTATGACGAGGACAGCCGCTTCCTGCCGCCGGACAGTCTTGCCGGCAAGGCGGTGCGGCCGACCTTCACCGGCCCGCTCGACGTGCTGCGCCGCTCGGCCGAAGCGCGCGACACCATCCAGGTGGTGACGACGGCCATGCAGATGGCGCAGTTCGATCCCGGCGTGATGGACAACATCGACAGCGACGAGGCGATCAAGATCGTGCAGAGCGCCGGCCGCAGCCCGCAGCGCATCTTTCGCCGCAAGGAGGAGGTGGACGAGTTGCGCGGCGCGAGAGCAAAGGCCAGCCAGGCGCAGGCCGGCATGGCGGCGATCGCCACGGCCGGCAGGGCGGCCAAGGATGCGGTGCCGGCCGCGGTGCAGGCGCGCGACAGCGGGTTGCTCGACGGGTTGCAAGACATGCTGCAGGGTGGCCAAGGCGGGCAGCCCGTCGGCCCGGCGGGTAACGGCGCATGAGCCGGAAACGCTTCGCTCATTCCGGCCAGGCCGGCAGTCCTGCCAGGGCCCGAGACGCGCTGGCCAAGGCGTATCTCAGGGTGTTTTCAGGCGAGGATGGCGAGATGGTGCTCGCCGACCTCGCGGCGACGACAGGCTATTACCGGCGTCCGTCCTATGGCGAGTGGATGGCACGGACCAGGACACCGAACGGGTTCGAATTGCACAGCGCCTTGAGCAATGCGCGCGCCGAGGTGGTGCAGCACATTATGGGGTTCCTGACGCTGGATGAGGCGCAGTTGGCGGCGCTGGAGAAGGCGGCACGGGCGGAGGGGTAGGCGGTATTCAGGAAGCTGCGCTCCTCTCCCCGTCTCTATACGGGGAGAGGATGCCGGCAGGCAGGTGAGGGGCGGCGCCAGCATCTCGGAACTTAGCGCTGCCCCTCATCCCCCTCCGGGACCTTGTCCCCGTAGAACGGGGAGAAGGGGCCAGTCGTGGTCGCCGCGGCTCCGTGGCGTGGTCGCGCTGCCGATGAGGTCCATTGACCCACCCAGGCAGCACCGCTGCTCCAGGATTTCTCCAAAAAGTCGATCCGACAAAACCCGCGAAGGCGACAGCCAGCGTGCGACCCGGCCGTGCCGTGATCGCCAGCGCCGCGCCCTTTTGTTCAAAGCCAGTTGGGCAGGAAACAGCCAATGGTCCACATCATCCCCCTCTCCATTGCTCAGCGCCGGCTCGATACCGGCAACGCGGTGCAATATCCGCAGGGGTCGCCGATCGGCGGCGCCATGCAGAGGCTCGGCGACGAGTTCTCGGCCATCGCCGCGCGCTACCAGCAGATGAAAGACCAGCAGGAGGCGTTCGACGCCGAGCTGGCGCGCCGCCGGTTCACCGGCCGGATCGCGCAGGCGGAAGACCAGGTGGCGGCGAACGCGCCGGCCGATGGCGCCGGCCTGCACGAGACCATGTACGGCTTGGTCGATCCGCGCACCGGCCGGGTGGTCAAATCAGGCCTGTTCGACACGCTGTTTGACGATGCCTTGCCTGATATGCCCGAGAGCCAGCGCGCCGGTTTCGCCAGGCAGAAGGAGACGATGCGCGCGGTTGGCGCGCGGCGCATGGCGCTGCGGCAGCTTCAGCGGCGTCAGGACTACGAGCAGGCGCAGGTCGACACGGCGCTCAAGACCAGCGCCATCGCCATCGGCAACGCCAACCCCGACGATCCCGTCACCTTCGAAGCAGCCCGCCAGGAAGGGCTCGACTTGATCGACAAGATGGGGCTCGACCCGGGGATCAGGCAGCAGAAGGTCAAAGACTGGTTCAGCACCGCCGCAAAGACGCGCTTCGAGGCGTTGATCGCCAAGGATCCGCAGCGGGCGCTGGAGATGTTCGGGGGAGGGACGCCGGCAGCCTCTTCCGGCAGCGATGCCTTCGGCGATGTCGCGCAAACCGCAGGCGCCTCTGGCAGCTCAAAGATGGCTGCGGGAAAAGGTGACCGCGTTGGCAAACAGACGCCGGAAGAGATGCTGGCGCAGGTGTTTCGGGACGACCTTCCGCAACAGGAACAGGCCGCGCTGGTTCGACAGGCTGAGGTGGCCAAAACGGCTCAGCAGGTTGAGCTTCGCACCAACATCGGTCTCGCCGAGCAGAACGCGCCGGACGCTATCGCAAGGACCGGCGCCTATTCCGGCAAGATGCCTGGCCGGGACGCATTCAGGATCGCCTATGGGCTCGATGAGGGCGACCAGCACTTCCGGGACTTTGACTGGCGAGCCGATGTCGGTCGTCAGGTTTTCGGCATGCGCACCATGCCGAACCAGGCAATTCATGCCGCCCTTCGCGACGCCGATTGCGGGCTGAACGGTTCGCAGGAAGACCAGACGCGCCGTGAGGCGACCGCCGCTGCGGTAGGGCTGGTGATGAATCACAGACGAGCCGATGGCGGGGGCTATGTCAGCGAAGTGTTTTCCAATGTCGATGCCGCCTGGAAAGCCGTGATCGGCGGTGGGCTCGAGGATCCAAATGGCTATGACAAGGATGCCTATGACAAAGCGATAGCCATATCTGTCGCCGCGCAGGAACAACTGGGTATTGAGAACCCTCAGCCCGTGCCGTTGTCCATCGTCCGTGATCTCTCCGATAATTACGACAGCCCGAGTTCATACCAGCAGGAGATAAACGCGAAGGTAAGCGGGCTGCTTGCGGGAACGTCCGGCCCTGTCGCTCGAGCAGCCGTGGCCCGGCAACTGGCCGATGCCGGTCTGGGTTGGATCATCCCGGTTGCTGGCTACAAGACCCCTTCGGCGCTCTCGGTGTTCGCATCAGACGCAAAAGCCCTTGGCAAGGTGGCCGCCAATGCAGGGATCGCCCTCGCCAACGTAAATGATTGGATTGCCTACGGCATGTCCGGAGGAACGATCAGCCCTCCAGATTACAAGGATGCCTATTACGAGCCGTCGGACCGTGTTGAGAGCCTGATGATGCATCAGGGATCTGATGCGTTGGGCTGGGCGATACCGTGGCCCGCGTTTGGTCGCGCTGCTGTCGCCGCGAAGGGCATACCCCGCTCACTTGAGCCGTTGAGTGTCCTTGTGGCGGGGCGTGCCGAAAGTCTCGTAGCCAAAGAGCTTCCCGGTGAGCTGTCTAAGGAAGGCGCGGGGCTCGTCGAAGGTGGCAGCGGCACGCGACAGTCAGATGTCGCGGCAAATGGCAAAGCCGCCGAAGTTTTGCTCGGTAAATCCGCTGGCAAGGACGCACGGCCGACCGTCGCTCTCGATCTCCCCTCGGGCAGTTTCTCAATGTCAGATTGGGCAGATTATCCGATAGCGGTTGTTCCCAAGCCAGAGGGACCATTCATACGGCTAGAAGGTACAGAGCACAAAGCTGCTAGAAAAGCGGCCGATAAAGCCAATCGCATTATCCGCCGAAAGCGAGGACTTGTCGGCCAGCCCGTGGATGTGCATGAAATCAAGCCAGTGAAGTTTGGCGGGAGTCCCACCGATGCGTCCAACAAGGTCATTCTGCCCCGCGAAGTTCATCAGCAGCAGGTTACGCCATGGTGGAATAAACTACTGAAAGACGTAGGAGAATAGCAGTGAGATATACTCTAACTGAGGGACGTTTCGACCCACCGGCTGAAGCCGCAATTGTCGATGGACTGTCCGCAAACCTGGGAGTGACGCTGCCCAAGGATTACACCAAATTCCTTAAGGAGCATAATGGAGGGGAAGGCTTCATCGGCGACAGCTATATAATTTTTTTCAAAGCCGAAGAGTTGGTGGAATTCAATCGAGAATATGAGGTTGAAAAATACGCACCAGGCATCCTGTTGTTTGCATCAAACGGAGGAGGGGAAGCCTATGGCTTCGACACCCACGAAGTGGAAATGCCAATCGTGCGCATCCCCTTTATATTTATGGAACGGCAATCCGCCGAGACGATAGCGCGAGACCTCGCCGATCTATTTGCTACGCTGGAGGACTTGAAATGAGCGTACAAGATACAGCTTCTCGCTCCAAGGGCATGGAACTGTTCGAGGTCAAACCGATTGCGGTTGGCGGCGATCCAGTCAGTTTGGAGAACAAGATCTGGTTGACCAGACAACAGCATTTTGAAGTGGTGCGCTTCTGGAATCGAACTATCGAAATTCAGCGTAAGGCGGCACTGGAGAAGGCTTCACGGGCGGAGGGGTAGGCGGTGGCGATGAAGCTACCTTGCCTGCCGACGTTCGTTGTTCGACCAGCCAAGCAATTGGCTTTTCGTCCGCTGCGCGGAACACTCCCCAACCCCACGAGCGGAGAGCAACGCATCAAACATTCGGCCTCGTGTCAGGGCTGACCATATAAAGCGGCATCGTGATGCCGGAGACCACAGACGCTGGGCTATGCAAAGATGGCAAGGGAGTTAGTCATGGAGAACACTACCAAACCTGACTTAAGCAGCGTCACACGTCTGCCTCCGGCCCATGTCAGCACCGGCGACGACGAGCTTGATTCCGCCCGGATCGAGGCGCGCCAATATCTTGAATTCTACACATGGGTATCGGCTATCAAGGGTGAATATCTTGGTTACGGCGCGGAAGGGATAATCTATATTTTCCTCTTCGAGATAGAGACCAGCCGAGCGGATGTGAATCCATGGACATGGGTGATCGTCGGGGACGTGCCGCCGACGTACCTGCCAGCCGACGACGGAAAGACCCCGTTTGAGGCGCTGGATGGGTATATCGGTGCCCTTGAAGTCTGGGTTGAAGCTGCACGCAGCGGAAAGTCTGTAGCGGAATTGATACCGGTCGATGTCGACGCAAATCCCGCCAACGCCGAGATGCTAGCGAGCCGGCTCAAATTCCTTGATGAGAAGATTTTGCCAGAGCTCAAAAGGTAATTCGGACGATCGCGGCAAGCTGGAATTGGCGCCGTATTGCTGCCGCCTTGAGCCTTTTGCAGCGTCTTGATGGCCTCAGCCCTGGGCGATCCTGTCGCAACGTCGCTTGTCGGAAAAGGGGTGTCGCCAAGCTGGAACACCCCTCATCCGACCCTTCGGGCCACCTTCTCCCCGGTTGGGACTGTTGCAAAATTGGGTGGATGTGATTCCCTGTTTTTGAACAGGGGATCGTGCGATGACGACGAAGCCGAGCGGTCAGTTCAGTTTTGTGGAGGCCCTGCTGCCGCAGGGTCTTGGTCGGAGCGGTCGACTGGACCGGTTGTCGTCGCTGGTGAAGTGGTATCGGTTCGAGAAGATCCTGGCCCGGCTGCGTTCGCCGGCAGGACCAGGCCGGCCTGCCTACAATTCGCTGGTGATGTTCAAGGCGCTTCTGCTGCAATCCTTGTATGGACTGTCGGACAGCGAACTGGAGGAGGCGCTCGCCGATCGGCTGTCGTTTCGCCGCTTCGTTGGGCTGACGCTCGAGGAGAGGGTGCCCGACCACACCACGCTCAACCGCTTTCGCAATCTTCTCGTCGAGGCCGAACTTCTGGAGAAGCTGTTTGGCGAACTGGACCGGCAACTGGACAAGGCTGGGCTGATCCTGCGGCGCGGCACGATGCTCGATGCCACGGTGATCGAGACGGCGGCGGCACGACCACCCAGTGGAGCGGCGCACGAGGCTGGCGATCCCGATGCCGGCTTTACACGCCGGCAGGGCAAGCCTGGCTCCTCCTATGGCTACAAGGCCCATGTTGGTGTCGACCAGGGTTCTGGCCTGATCCGCCGGGTGAGGACGACAGCGGCCAACGTCAACGACACGGTCGAGGCGGATCATCTGATCTGTGGCGACGAAGGTGCGGTGCTGGCGGATGCGGCCTATCACACCAAGGCGCGCGAGGTGTTGCTGAGGCAGCGCGGGATCAAGCCAAGACTGATGCGGCGAGCCAACAAGCATCATCCGCGCCTGCCAGCGCGGCTGAAACACTTCAACCGGCTGATCGCACGGCAACGCTTTGCCGTCGAGACGACCTTTGCCACCTTGAAGAACCGCATGCGACTTTGCGCCATCCGCTATCGCGGCATGGCCAAGGCGGCAGGACAGGTTCTCATCGCTGCCATGGCCTTCAACATGCGCCGCTGGGTGACGCTCGCGACCTAGGCCTCGGCCGCACTGCGACCGAAATCCACCCAATACCTCAAAAGCAAGCCAATCCGGCCCAAAACCCGAGCCGCAAAGCACCACACACGGGGGTTGCCGTCTCTCCTTGCTCCCACAGCCTAATAATGCAACGGGCCCACAGGGGGAGAAGGGAAGATCAGCGCCTCAATAATCGCCGTTGTAGTACCGGTCGTCGCACGGTGCCGTGTAGATGCGGCCGCGGCGGTCCTGGTAGCGGCACATCTGTTCGCCGCGGCGCTGCGGCGTGGTGGAGCTGCCGACAACCGCGCCGAGCAGGGCGCCGGCGCCGGCGCCGATGAGCGTGCTTTCGGTGTTGCCGCCGATGGCCTGGCCGACGAGGGCGCCGCCGGCGCCGCCGATCAGCGCGCCGGTTCCGGCCCGCTGCTGGCCTTCGGTCTGCGCGCAGCCTGCCAGTGCTGCAGTCATCAGCACGGCGGCGAAGGCTTTTTGAAAATTCATGTGCGGTCTCCCTTGAGGCCTGAAATCCCTATGGCTCGTCCCGTGCGGTCGCATTGCGGCGGAACGGGGGCACGCGGCCTCACGATATAAGACATGGTTTCTCGGGCGTTGATGGACCGAGCGCCGAAAACACCTCTTACGAACAAGGTGCTAGCACCGCTCCTTGTCAAAATGATTCAGCCTTTTGAAGGTTCGGCCCGGTGCCGGGGTTCACTCGGCCGGGCTTCCCGAATTTCACCCAACAATGGAGAAATGCCATGACCCGAGGTCTTCCCCGGACGCTTGCCCGTGCCGCCGCCCGCGAGGGCGGCCTTGCCCCGCCCAGGCCCGGGCTGAAAGCCGTCACCACAGGGCAGGGCGGATCGTACCGCACCGTCTTCACCTTCGCCGGCATGCAGGTTCCGGTCACCGACGCGCTGGCCTATGCTGCCCAAAAGATCTTCGACTTCACAGACGGCAAGGTGCGCATCAAGGGCGGCACGGCGCGGCTGCAGTTCGCTGTGCTCGGCACCCGCGCATCGACCATCAACGACAATGCGGCGCTGACCTGGTCGCTCGGCTCAGCGGCGGCGTCCAGCGCGACGCTGGCCTCTACCATGGTCAACGTGCTGGCCTCGACGGTGCGTACGCTCGACGGCACTGGCGTCGTGCTGTCGACCGTCTCGACCGCCGATATCGCCGCCGCTGTGACGCTGGATGGGACAGTGACGCCGGTCGATCTCTATCTCAACCTGGCGTTTGCAACCGGCACCGACATCGACGCCGACGGTGTGCTGACGGTGACGGGCACCATCACGCTGCTTTGGGAGAACTGGGGGGATAATGCCTAGCTGCCGATGACGCGGCCAATCTCCCCCACGAGGGCAGGGGAATCGCATATGGCGATTTTGAGCTTGAAGTTGGTTTGAGAACGGATTCTTTGGGAAGGCAGTCCACCGAAGGAGTGA